>DRPV01000217.1 GCA_011330685.1 Desulfobacterales bacterium | reverse complement strand
TTCATCATCAAGTTTGGCCGTTAGTTCATCCTGGGCCATAATCCGGATATTAGGTTCAATGAATACCCGGTGCAGGAAGGAAACAATGAGGGGCGCGTGTTCAGCAGTCAGAAGCCGCCAGGCTGGATGATTCTCACGCAAACGGGCAAGGGTGTTAAAATCAAAATCCACCGGCATTGTTCCTTAATTACTCTAAAGCTGAGAGGGCCGCTCGTCGTTAACAAACAGCTCCGTGTCCCGCAGAAGGTCACTTAACAGGGGCTCCGGCACTGACCGGCATTGACTGAGAGCGACACCCCTGCTGATCAGCTCAGCCTCCTGCTGATTGAGAACCCCCCGCGGCAGGGCCTCGCCATAGAGCCATACCGCGGCCTCCCCGATTGGTACCGGATTATCCAGACCGGCCCGGTGGGCGGCCGCCGCCAGCAGTGATGATTGCAGAACCTCCACCGCCCCGCTTGTCAGCTGCTGCCCGGCCAGCACCTGGGCCGCCTTGAATTTTTCCCGGGCCAGGGCCAGCAGGCGGGATTCCCCGGCCTCTTGGTCGCCGGCGGCCTCATAATAGGTCTTGCCCTCCGCAACCGGCGAGCCGCTGCCGAGACGCGAAAGCCCCTTCAAGGTCCGCAGATCAATAACCGCCACCGGCACCATTGCCGATGACAGACGGGCGGCAACCCGGTCAGCCTCATCATTCACCTCATCGAGCACCGCCAGCAGACCGCCGCCCGCCCCCATAATCCGCTCAATCCTTGCGCCAAAGGCCTGCTGTAATTCCTCAATACAATGAGTAATCTGTTCCTCAATCAGTCCGTCATCCCCGCCCGCTCGCCGGGCGCTGATTTCATATGCCGCCTCCCCGGCCGCGGCGCCTTCCGGCTCTTCCGTAATTTCAGAGGCAGCCTCCGCGACCGGCTCCGTCTCTTCCGCCCCCTCTTTCAGTTCAGGTGTATCATCTGCCGACAGCGTCTCTAATAATTTTTTGGAGACCCCCACCACGTCTTCGGCGGCATCATCAGCAAAAACATTATCAAAGAGATTCTGTTTATTCCGCACGAGGGAGAAAACCTGTTCCTCATAGGAATCAGCCGCTACCATTGTGATAATCTGCACCTTGCGGGTCTGGCCCAAGCGGTGTACCCGACCGTTACGCTGTTCCAGCACCGCCGGATTCCAGGGAACATCAAGGTTGATCAGCACCGAGCCGCTCTGCAGATTAAGCCCCACCCCGCCGGCATCGGTGGCAAGAAAGACCTGGATACTGTCATCATCACGAAAACTGTCCATCAGAGCCCCGCGTTTTGCCGTAGGCACCCCGCCATGGAGACAGACATAGCCAATCCGCAGACGGCGCAGACGATGTTCCACCATCTTGGTCATTAATTTCCATTGCGAAAAAACCACGGCCTTGAGACCGGACTGCAGACAGACCTCGCTGAGGATAGCAGTCAGTTCATCAATCTTGGGGGAACCCTCCGTCTCCTTATCCACCAGACCGGCGGCGTCACAGGCCATACGGGCCTGTTGCAGGGCGGCCATCAGGCGGTTCTGCTCGGTGGGGGTCAGGGGACGGTGTTTGGCAATCCGGGCCAGAATCCCGGCCGAGCTCATGGCGGAATCATGCAGTTCCCGCTGCTTGGCGGTCAACTCCACATCAAGGCGCTGCTCAATACGATCCGGAAGCTGCTTGCTGACCAGGTGTCGATCACGGCGCAGCATCACCGGCATCAGGCGCCGGCGCAGGACGGAGAGATTGCGGTAGCCCAGCACCTTACCCCGTTCACCCGTAACATGAAAATCCACCATATAACGCCACAACGGCCCTAAAACCTTGGGGTCAACCACCTGCATCAGGCTGTATAACTCATCCAAACGATTCTCCAGCGGGGTGCCGGAAAGCACAAAGGCATAGCGGCTGGGGATTAACTTCACCGCCGAGGCAATCTGGGTACGCCAGTTCTTAATGCGCTGGGCCTCATCCAATATAATCAGGTCAGGACGCAGGGTTTCGTTAATAACCGAGAGATCACGCCGGACCAGCTCGTAATTGATAACAAAGAAATCACAGGCCTGGCGGTACTGCACACCACGCTCGGCAGGCGGCCCCTGCACAACCTGGGTGGTAAGATCGGTGAACTTGGCGATTTCCCGGGCCCATTGCTGTTTCAGGGAGGCGGGGCAAATGATGAGGGTTCTTTTAACGTCCTCATAGCGCCCCAGCCAGACAGCAGCGCTGATGGCCTGCAGGGTCTTGCCCAGCCCCATATCATCGGCCAGCAGCGCCCGGCCGGTACCGGCTAAAAAGGCCGTCCCCTCTATCTGATAGGGATAGAGACGAGCCTTGACCCCCGGCACCCGGCCGCTGTCTCGAATCCGGGCCTGAATTTCAGCGGCCCGCAGGCGGCGGGCCGCGTCTGCCGCCTGATGCCGGGCATATTCCACCGCGTCTTCGCCAATGTGAATATCCCCCCGCTCTTCAACAATCTCCATAAAACGGAAAAAATCATCCGGCAGCCGGCGGCAGAAAGGGCCGGCCGCGGAAAAATAATCATTAAGAATAATCTCAAGTTCAGGCGCTGTCGTCCGTGGACGGTGGACACAGATACAGGGGGCGTTATCAGCCTCCCAGGACAGATAGACATAGGGAAAGGGGGCGGGTTGATCCTTGAATTTATCATAATCGGCATGCTTCCTGATCTTGTGGAGAGCGGCCTCGATATGCTTACAGGTACCCAGTTGATTATTGGCAAAATCAGGGCAGTTACAGAGATTGGCCCGCCGGTGCAGGCTGCGGATCGTCACCCGGTAGGACTTATTGAAATGGGTGGATGATTTTAAGGAAGCGGCATGCCAGACCCCGAACCAGGGCTCACCGCCGGTGGGCTGAACCTGTACCTCGGAACGGCCCCGCTTGGCCCGGTCTTTAATGGCATTATCAGCGGCGGAGAGCATTTCCCTTTCCTCACCGCATTGACCGGCATAGGCAAAAAGCACCGCCACCACGTGACGGCAGACCCCCTCGGCCGGCGGGCTGCCGCATGGACATTGACAATTTACACCATGGTCTTTGCCGGGCCGGATCTCCACGTCATAATAGACATCCGGCTCCTCATCCTCAACCCGGCCCCAGAGTAATTCCCCATCCGCGTCGACCTCAATTACCCGGTTCT
>DRPV01000216.1 GCA_011330685.1 Desulfobacterales bacterium | reverse complement strand
GCGCCGTCTCCCGGCGCGGGTGGATAATTTTGATAAGCTCATTTAGACCCATGACGCTAAAGGGCCGGATACGGGCCATTACCCCCTGATGCCTGACCGCGGCGGGTGATATTTCATTTAAGTTCTCTATCAGGCGGTATGGAACTCCCTGGCGGCGGGCTGATTCTACTATGTCCCCGGCTCGCGCCATGGTTTTCTGGAGCCAGAGTTCAAGAATCTGCGCCGGGTTTGAAGACAGCAGCTCCATGACCGGATGAGTACCCCAAATCAGGTCGGTATCCTCGGCCTTATGCCCCTTTTTCCGCTTTAAACCGGCCACACTAATGCCCCGCCCCGCATATCCCGGCCGCTGGCGGCCCGGATGGCGATGACAATCGCCTCAAAGGTCTTGACGGCCATATCTAAATCATCATTAATAATCTGATAGTCGTATTGCCCGGCCTGAGCCAGTTCGCCGGCGGCATTGGCGAGACGGGTGTGTAAACTTGCCGCGTCTTCCGTCTGCCGGCCCTTGAGGCGTCGCTCAAGCTCGGCCATGGAAGGCGGAGCGATAAAGATGTAGGAGGCCGGCAGACCGGCCGCGGCCTTGAGCTGCATGGCACCCTGCACGTCAATGTCCAGGATTACATCAACTCCGGCGGCTAATTGCTCCCGCACCGCCTCTCGGCTGGTACCATAATAATTGTCATGCACCCTGGCCCATTCAAGAAAGTCATTCCGCAGGCGTTTGGCCTCAAACTCCTCCATACTGATGAAATGATAATCCCGGCCGTCCTCTTCACCCGGCCGCGGTTGTCTCGTAGTGTGGGAGATGGAAAAGGCCAGATTAGTCAGGCAGCCTAAAACAGGTTTGACGATGCTGGTCTTACCGGTACCAGAGGGGGCGGATACAACGAGGAGACGACCCGCACTCATGGCTTTTTCTCCGTTTTTTCTCCCATCACAGCTCCGCTCATGGGTTGAAAACGCTGCACAAGGGTCTCCGGCTGCACGGATGAAAGTACCACATGACCGGAGTCGGTGATAACAATGGCCCTGGTACGGCGGCCTTCACTGACATCAATCAGCTTATGACTGTTTTTGGCATCATCCCGCAGCTTCTTCATGGGGGCTGATTTGGGATTGACCACCGCGATGATCCTGGCGGCCACCACTGAATTGCCGAATCCGACATTGATTAACCTTTGTTCCATAATTTACTCCATCGGTATATGAGCTGGACTTGTAAAAAATCCATCAATTTCGTTGTGCCTGAGATGTTATTCAAGATTCTGGATTTGTTCCCGCAGTTTTTCCGTCTCATTCTTTAATTCTACCGTGCGGTGAATAACAGCGCTGTCATTAATTTTGGAGGCCATGGTATTTATTTCCCGCAGAAATTCCTGCATGAGGAAATCAAGGCGGCGGCCCACGGGGGCGCTGTCATCTAAGAAATTCCTGAACTGTTGAATATGGCTTTTGAGGCGCACAAGCTCCTCAGTAATGTCGGATTTATCGGCCAGGATCGCCATTTCCTGAGCCAGGCGGCCCGGATCAACCTCAACGCCGTCTAACAGGCGGGCGAGGCGTGACTTGCAGGCCTCCTCTTTCCGGCGTAATAATTCCGGGGCTGATGCCTCAATCTCGCCGGTAATGGTCTCAAAACCACTGAGCCGCTCTATGAGTTCAGTCTTTAAGGCCCGGCCCTCGGCCCGGCGCATGACGAGGCAGGCCTCTAAGGCCTGTCGCAGGGCAGCCTCAATCTCCGCCCAGGTATCGTCAAGATCCTCTTCAGGCTCAGCCTCGGTTATAATGCCGGGGTATTGGGCAATAAGCCGTAAATCGGGGGCCTCCTGCCGCCCCAGTTCCTGATTCAGGGCGAGCAGGGACTGGTAATACGCCCTGGCCAGAGGCCGGTTGGTGCGCAGGGTTACCTCTTCCGTCTTGCCGGGGTTATAGTTTATGACGATCTCAATATGCCCCCTGGACAGAAAGAGGGCGGCCGTTTTCTTAATTTTACCCTCTAACATGGCGTAACGCTGAGGAATTTTGATACCAATGTCACAAAAACGATGGTTTACGGTACGGATTTCCACTGTCCACTGCCGCCGGCCCTGGAATTCTCCCCGGCCAAAGGCGGTCATGCTCATGGGACTCATTTAATCACCTCCATTAATTCTTCCTGGTTCACCGTGGCCGTACCCACCTTTCCCACCACAATCCCGGCCGCGAAGTTGGCCAGGGCCGCGGCGGCCGCGTAAGGCAGACCGGCGGCGGCTCCGAGGGCCAGGGTGGCAATTACTGTATCTCCGGCCCCGGTGACGTCAAAGACCTCCCGGGCGACGGTGGGGATGGTGATTGTGGGTTTATGGCGCTCCACCAGGCCCATTCCGG
>DRPV01000215.1 GCA_011330685.1 Desulfobacterales bacterium | reverse complement strand
GTTGAGGGTTTTAATAACAAAGCAAAACTGACCATCAGAAAATCTTACGGTTTCCGGAGCGACAAATTGCGAGAAATTGCTTTATATCATACACTTGGCAACTTGCCGGTTCCGGACATCACCCACAGATTCGTCTGAAGAGGCATAATTTTATCTTGGTCAGCTTATAGTGAGCCAACAGCTTTTTAAAAAATATTGATTGCTTTTTGCCCGTGTTAGCGAGGCCATTTGTCAATCGTGCGGTAAGCAGCATGGATTTTTTAATAAATGCGTTTTTTTGTGGCCATGTTATGTTTTTGTCGAGCAAAAACAATGGCATGGGAAGAAAAATGTTTATTTCTATTATGCGGAAATTACCTGTGAGTATATCCTTGATTGAATCTGCCCGTAAACTGACCCTGGCAATTCTGTACGCACAAATTTCGTTGAAAAAATTCCATAAGACATCCAGATCAGGTTTTGAAAATTCAGCACTACGGTCTTTATAGGTCGTACATTTGTTGTGAATACCGTTAATTGGATATCTGTCCATACAGGAATTTAGAACTTCAGTGACAGAGATGAGGGCGTATTTCTGCATGTCCACGTGTGAACGAATATAAAAAACCTCGAATTCTCTGAGACCGGGCGCCGCTTCCTGAACAATATAATTGACATTCGCGAATACCTGCCGGGGCTTTGCTGCAGTTGTGATTTCTGCCTGTGTCTTTCGCAGATTCTTTAAAGAATCAATTCGCATAATCCCATGCGAGTTCTGACCCCATTCCGGCTTTAGAAATACAGGCCAGGAGGTTGGCGTGAAATCCTCAGCCAGAGGGTCTTGCGAGAGTCGCCAGCGCTCTGGGATGCATCTGTCGATGTCAAGTTTGGAGAATATCCCTTTTGTTGTGTTAAAGTATGAGGCGTTGAGCTGGAAAAAATTCCCCGGAAACGTCTTTAAACGAACGCAATGGATGATGTACCAATAAACCAGAAGTAGTCGGATCATAAAGCATAAATCATGTCAAATTGTAAATATCTGGCCTTTCATCGCGTCATCTGAGTAGATATGGATGCTCAGGCTCTCTTTTTTAGCTGAGACTCGGTGAATGCCGTTATCGAATGTGTCTGGTATGCCAAGCATGGAAAAATATTGGCCTGGTTTATATATTCGAGTGTCAGTCCGGACAGCCTTATTCCCACTTTTTTCAAAGCATTCGACGCTTAGCTCACCTTCCAGGAGATAGTAAAATGCGAACATTGGATGACCGTGGATTACGGAAATGGCGTCTTTGCTCCAGCGTGCCGCCATGGCCTCATAATGGTTCTCTGCTCGATAAAGAATAGTTCGAGAGTAGAGCGGAGCAAAGGGCGGAAAGTCACTCAGGGGTACCGGATGATCGCTCAAAAAACTAACTGTTTTTTGTGCGATTTTTTCCGGATCTGGAATAGAGAACAGTTCACGTAGAAAAATACGGATATGTTCCTGATTTGGGTGGCCCATGTAGGTTCGAGGTTTCCTGATGATCATATCCATTCCTTCATAAGTTTGTTGCCGGTCGAAATGAGGCAATTAAAAAAGTCGGCCACGTCACTTTTTGTAAATTGGCTGTTACATATAAGCAACCGCAGGGTCGCATTATTATTGATATATGCGTAGCCCACCAACGAGATACCACTTTGATAGAGGCTTGTTCTAAGGGCCAGATTAAACTCGTTGACAATGCTTTCAGGGGCTTTGTAACGGAAACATATATTAAAGGATTCCCTGGGGACAACCATCTCCAGTTCCGGGGCTGTTTCAACATAATGCTCTGCGTATTCGCAGAGAGCGTAATAATTTTCGATTCGTTCGGCAAAGCCTGTTTTGCCGTAAAATTTCCAGTCAAGAAACCATTTTAATGAATCAACCCGGCGGCCGCATTGTAACGATTGGGCGCCCAGATTGAAATCATCTTCTTTTTCACTTTGTCGAAAGATGTAACTGGTGTCGCCAACGCTGCACAAATCCCTGAATATGTTTTTTCGCCTGTTCATCAGCAGGACATTACAAATGAGAGCGGTGCCAAACATTTTATGGAAATCCATGGTGAAGGAATCCACCTCTTCTATTCCCCGTAAAAATTTATCACGGAGCCGGTCGTTGACAATGACTGCTCCGCCCCAGGCGCCATCGACATGGAGCCAGAAGTTGTGTCTCTTTTTGAGCTCAAGCAGATCCGGGATACTGTCGTAGGCACCTCTGACAGTTGTTCCGGCTGTCGCTCCCACGAAAAAAGGAAGGCCGCCGGAAGCGGTAATAGAGGTAAGTTGTTCCTGTAAGGCTTCGGTGTTCATTCCGCCATTTGACTTTTGAGGCACTTTAATAAGATGTTTTGTACCAATACCAAGAATATTGGCGGCTTTGTCCATGGAATAATGGGCGTCGGCATTGACGAAGGCATAAAGCTCGTTACTGTCAAAGAGCCCAGCCCTTTTTATGCTTTTACATGAAATGTTTCTGGCGGCCATCATGGCAATCATGTTGGCATTGCTCGATCCGGTAGTCATCTGGCCAACGCCGTTTGAAAAGCCCGCCAGATCCAGCATCTGATCCAGCATGTATTTTTCCATGAGGGTTGAAACCGGCGCCGATTCATAGGTGCAGGCAGATGTATTGGTTATGGCCGTGACTATCTCACCAACAATGGCTGGCTGGTTAGCCCCGGCCCACATTCTGTTTACAAAACCTGGGTGATCAGTTTTTACTGAGTATTTCAGGTATTTTTCAACCCATGCAAAAACGACATCCCAGTCATAATTTTTTTCAACAGAGATTAAATCAATTTTTTGACTTAGATCTTTGGGCGGCAGGTATTCTATAAAATTGTCTCTACCGTGGGTGGTATAAAAGCCTGTTATAATGTCAGACAGTTTTTTAATTATTTCCTGCTGTTGCAGCGCTGCCTTTTTATTCATTTTCATTTCTTTTTGTCCAAAAAACAGACCAATGATTAGGATGAGGGCGGTGCCCCTGAAACGTTTACAGTTAGGGGATTATATGAAGTTGGGTGTGGTTAATTGATTGCTTACCTAATTAGTCTGATACTGTCGCAAATAAGAGCCACTATTTGTCTTCATTTATAAATATCTTTGCGCAGATCAACCCGTAGGGTCAATATAACAATAGCATTGTTTTCGACGCAGAAGATTGTCCTTTATATATGAAGATATATCTATCTTGATATGTCGTCAATGCTCATAGATATTGCATGCGAATAAGTCTTTGCGAAAGCACTTGGACAGCATCTTGCATGAGAACGGGGAATAAAGCAACAACACTTTTTGCCTTCATAGTAGAAAAGCTGATTTTTTAAGACCTGCCCTCCCTCAAGTTTTTGATGTTGGGTTGAGTTATTTAGTAATTAATGATATTCTTAATTGTAGAGGCAGTCCCGTTCTGTTTTTATCAAATTTTTCAAGGGAGAAAATTATGAAAAAAACGCGAAAGAAGTTGTTCTTAACGGAGTGTGTCATCTTTTTTGCTGTTGGTTCTTTTTTTACCCTGACTGTTTCAGCAGGAGCAACAGATAATTCCTGTGTGGATTGTCATTCGAAACGAGAGTTTATAACTACTAACAAGAAACTATACACTTATTATCAGCGTTGGGAAAAATCTGTGCATGCACATGAGGGGGTTACCTGTATTGATTGTCATGCCGGAGATCCTGCCAAGGCTGATAAAAAATCTGCTCATGGCCTTGATCGTAAAGGAGACAACGTTACTTTGTCTGCTGTGTATTATAGCCGAATTCCAGATGTCTGTGGTAAGTGTCATCATGCCATTGTTGCTAATTATAAAAAAAGCAAACATTACCAATATCTGACAAAAGATGATTTGCTCGAGATGCGGGGAGCTAATTGCGTGACCTGTCACGATATGGGGATGAGCGTCGCTGATGGGAATAATCTAATGCCTAAAGCGATAGCCTCCTGTAAGATATGCCATAATTACAAGACCAGGAACTATCCTGACATTCCAGCACGTATCCAGGTCGTGCTTCAACGGTATGCCGAAGCTAAACGTATATACAGTAACTTGATTACTCAGCATCAAAACGATAACAAATTGCCCCAGCAGATTAAGCGTAGATACGCCAATAGTCTGGTGAGTCTGGTGGACAATCTGCACGCCCTGCGTCTGGATAAAGTCGAGACTGATAGTAGCCGATTATTAGCTGCCATGAAAGATGTTAGGAAAAAATTACGGAAAGGAATTGCGGTTAAGTGTGATTAATTACTCAGTAAGCGATTAATTAACCATACCCAACTTCATATAACCACATAACTGTAAGCGTTTCAGGAGCGCTGCCCTGTACACGTTCCAACTCCGCGATTATGTATATTGGTATATCGCTTAGGTTGGAACGTGTGCAGGGTGGTGTTCATGGAGCGCTTACATTACTTTTATTGTCAATCCGGAAGCCTGAAAGTAGAAAGCTCTTTTTGCGTACCCAGGTTTTTAGGTGTCAGCACAACTCCCATAGAAAGAAATAAAACAACAACCCCCCATTTTACCAGTTTACGACAGGAAGGGGTTCACCGTAAAATAAACGCCAAGTCCGGCCATAACGGTTGCTGCCAGTTTGCGCGTGACCATGACCACCTTCTGGCCGGTGTGGCTGTGTAAGATCTCCATGGTGCGGGCGGAAAATATACCGCATATCACCAGAGGCAGGCAGTTGCCGACTCCGAAAAGAATCAGCATGGCAACTCCGGTCATAATGTCTTTCTGGAGAGTGATGACGCCAAGAATAGGGGCGATAAAGCCAAAGGTGCAGGTTCCGGACAGAAAGCCGTAGCCGAGGCCCAGGACCAACGCCCCAAACGGTCCCTGCATCTGAAAGCGGTTCATGGCGCTGCCGGTGGCCGAACATCGCGGTGGTTTAAACAGGCCCCAAGCTACCGAGAGCAGCAACACGCCAACTGCCGCTTGCCACCACGGGCCCACATCACCTAACATGCGGCCGGCGGCAGCGCAGACAAAGCCGATGACTATAATGGTTGTGAAAATACCAAGGGCGAAAAGAACGGCATATTTTGCGGCCTGTCTCGGAGGGAGGATAATCTTTTGACCGGCAACATAGGCAATAAAAAGAGGAATAGAGGCCATGTGGCAGGGGGAGAGCAGCACCGCCACCATGCCCCATAGAAAGGCCGCCGGTAGGGCCAGGGCGGAACTGGCCTGGAGCCACTGGGTAATTGTTACCAGAATATGATCCATTTTTATCTACTCCTCTACCGCCTGGTGTTAAAACATTCCCATTATCATTTTAACGGCAAGCCCCAAGAGAACAACTCCCAGGAATTTCTTTACCGTACCCGGTTTCATTCTGCCCTGCATAAAGCTGGTGCCCAAGAAACCACCGACGTAGGCGGCGAGGGACGCGAAAATAAGAATTTTCCAGTCAACAGTGCCCATTGCCGCGTAAGTGATAAAACCGATGATTGACGAGAAAGGCACCACAAAAGCGGTGATGGCCGCCACCCGTTTGGGGTTAAAGCCCATGAAAATCAACAGGGGGGAAATCAGGCCGCCACCGCCAACGCCAAGCAAACCGGAGAGAAACCCAGCCGCTGCTCCAATAGCTGCCGGTGCGGCAACCGGGCGGTCGTCTCTGAAGTTTCCCTCGTATTTTTTGCTCCGGAAGAATAGGAGCATGGTGCCGGAGAATAGAATAAAGAGGACAAAGACCACCATCACCACCTCTTTGGGAATAATCCGAGTACACCAAGCCCCCAGCGGCGCCATGATGGCAGAGGTGATAATGATGGGAATACCCATCCGAAAATCAAGGCGTTTATGCTTGATATTGGTGTAGCTTGCCCCGCTCAAAGACAGGGTGTTGACCATGAGACCGGTGGGCTTGGCGGCGGCAAAGGGGACGCCTAACCAGTGCAGAACCGGAACCAGGGCAACAGCCGCGCCGACGCCTCCCAGGGCGAAGAGGAAGCTTAGACCAAAGGCCAGAGAGACGGTGATGATAAGCATAGAGTCCATTATTAATTACCGAGCAGGTCGTCTAATTTAGCGGCGGCACTTTTCTGGTCGAGAAAGCCTACATGCCGCCACTGTTCTTTGCCGTTTTTGTCGAAAAATATCTGGGTTGGAATAGCCCGCAGGCCAAATTCCCTGGCAACGGAGCGATCTTTATGAATATCGACAAAGATTACAGCGGCCCGGCCCGCGTAAGCAGCGCGCAGATTTTTGAGCACCGGGTTCATCATCTTGCAGGGAATGCAGGTGGTGGAGCCGATATCTGCCATGGTCACTGTGTCTTTGACCGGTATCGTGCCGGCCGCGGCTGTTAGTGAAGCGCTTAAGAAGATGCCCGCAAGAAGCCATATTATTATCTGCTTTTTCATGCTCATTTCCTTTTAGTTGTGGTGATGGTTCGAACTCCCCGCACCTGGCCCCTGTGACGTTGCACGAGATCAAAGTCGCCACGGCAGAAGCACCCCATCTCCAGGCGGGCCGGAATGGTTTTTTGGTGAGAATCCACCAGCCAGAAGACCTTGTCTAATCTGGGGAATTTACAGTCATCGTTACCCTGGATGGCGATGAGGCCCAGAAGGTCGGTTAATTCATCCTCAGTGGGAAGCCGCCAGTCATGGTGGCCTCCCGTTGTGAGAGATTTGACATATTTTCTGGCCTTCTCTTTAGAGGAGAATCGCTGCCTGCTCGGGGTGATCTGCCACATACGACCTGTCACCCGGTCTTGACAGGTGCCATTGCCAAGATTCTCTAAGCGTGTGCCACTGGCCGGAACACTTCGCGCGCCTGTCAGGAATAAGGCGGCAGCCAGGAAGAAGATCGTAAAAATCTTTGCGGTAGCCATTATTTATAACCGCTGCAGGGTATGCAGACGGCTTTGCCGTCGGCGGTGATTCTGAGTTTATTGACAAAGGTTAGCTCGCCGCAGATCTCGCAGGGCTTAGCCGCGAACATCCCTTTTTTGCCGCTGACCTCTTCCTCCATAATCTCGCCGATGGCCAAAAAATTCTCCTCTGGGATGGTGAGAACTTTGTCGATGATGGGGTCGGCGATCTCAGCCGGAATGTCCTGGGGAGGTATCCCCTCTTTACGTTTTTGAACAAAGGGCGAATTAAGGGCCTGCCCAAAAAATTCCGGTTTCAACGAAACCCGCACCGACCGGCCGGTTTTGTTGTCCACCAGGGTAAAGGCCATTTTGTTGTAATAGAGCTTTTCGATGTTTGATTTGCCATAGGTACAGCCGGTGGCGGTCATGATGCCGTCTAAGAAACATCCGGCGGCATGGCCCTTGCCGGTTTCAGCTCGGACAAAAAGTTCCTTGTCCTGGCTGCGCTCGACCCCCAAGACCTTCATCGCCGCCAGTCCCGCCCTGATGCCAAGCGGCATGGCCGGACATTTATGGCCGTGAAATTTCATTCCTACCGTCATGATTTCCTGTAAGTCCTGCATGTTACTACCTCCTGTTATTTGGTTATATCGCCCTCTTCTATCATGGCGACAAATTCCCGGGCCAGAGCCGGGTCAAACTGGCTGTTAGAACATTTTTTTATCTCTTTTAAGGCAACCTCCCGACCCAGGCCCCTGCGGTAAGGCCTGTCCGAGGTCATAGCGTCAAAGCTATCTGCCAGGGCGATAATTCTGGCACCTATGACAATTTCTTCCCCCTTAATGCCGTCCGGATACCCAAGGCCGTCCCAGCGCTCATGGTGATGCCTGATAATGTTACGGATGATGGCAGAGCGTTTGTTGCTGAGCCCCTGTAAAATTTTCTCACTGTTTTCGGGGTGCCGCATTATGGCCAGCCACTCATCGTGATTAAGCTTTTCCGTTTTGCGAAGGACAGCGCCGGGTACCCCTATTTTGCCAATATCGTGCAGAATAGCGCTTAGGCGTAGGGTATCCAGGTCATCCTCCCGCATCTTTATGCGTCGTGCCAAACTCATGGACAGCTTAGTGACCCGCAGAGAATGGCCCTTGGTGTAATTATCTTTCTCGCCTAATGCCTCAGCCAGCACCTTGGCCATATCAAAAAAATACTCCCTTTCCCGGTGATTATGACGATCAATATTACGTAAATAGGCAATTAAAATACTCGCAAGAGCAATGCCGACCACGAGAGGAATCGTATATGAGTCCAGATCACGATCAGCTACCCTCAGGATCACCCCGTTTTGGTACGACAGCGCAAGCATCAGCATTGTGCTGAGGGTAAGGATGAAAAGATCGCGGATTGTGGGATGTTTCCTCATTCATCAGACCTCTTGTCGTGGTCGACACGCTCCATATAACCCCCTAACTGTAAGCGTTTCAGGGGCGCCGCCCTGTGCAGGGTGGTGTTTATGGAGCGCTTACCTTCTCAGTCATTCTTGTCAACCGAATAGGCGAACATTGGAATATAGATCAGGGTCAAAATGGTGCCGATAATCAGGCCGCCGATGGCCACGTCGGCCAGGGGCGAAAGTTTTTCCAGGCCCACGGCCCATTCAAGGGCAATGGGGATCATGCCGGCGATGGTGCCGAAGGCGGTCATCAATACCGGGCGGAAACGGACCCGTACCGATTCCAGCGCCGATTCAAAGGGGGATTCGCCCCTGGCCCGATGCTGCTGATAGAAATCTATCAGCAGGACGGAGTTTTTGATAATGATTCCGAAGAGCAGCATAATTCCCACCATACTGGGCATACAACTTGGCTTGTTGAAGGTGAGCATACCCCAGGAGGCGCCGATCATGGAGAGCGGCAGCACGAGGATCATGACCACGGCCATGCGGGTTGATTGATAGATTGCCGTGAGACACAGGAGCAGCAGGACAATACCAATACTGATGGCCTTGATGATCCGGGAAAAGCTGTCCTTCATCTGGAAGATATCCCCCTGCTGATCGATTTTGACCCCTTTGATCCCCGCCGCCTTTATCGCCTTTACTGTGTCAGCGGTTATAATAGAGATAGGCCGGGTGCGGCGGTAGCCCGAAACATCAATGGAGTAGAGCATATCGTTACGTTCAATCTTGTTGGCAGTGAAGCCATAGGAAATTTTGGCAAGGGCGGAGAGCGGTACCGGCCCTTTGGGCGTTTGGATGGGAATAAGGGCCAGATTCTCCAATTTGCCGTCAAAACCGTGGTTAAAATAGAGGCGGACAAACTGGGTGTTCATGGAGACCAGGTTACCGGACAGCGCCACCGGGATGCCGCTCAGGGGCAGTTGGGCCGCAATGGATGTGGGAGTCATACCGTAGGCCAGAGCCCTGTTGGTGTTGATCTCAAGCCGGGCCTCGGTGAAATCGTTGTCCCAACTGGTATCCACGGAGGTGAAACCCTGCACCGTTTTCATGGCGGCTGCCGCCTTTTTGGCCGCCGCCGGCAGGATATGATAATCCTCGGCATAAATCCGGGTGTCCACCGGGGCCTTGATACTGCTCATGGGAGTGGCGCCGAAGTCATAGACGTCAACCCCCTTGACATTCTTCAGCGCCATTAACCGGGCCCGGAACTCATCCTCCAACTGCCAGATATTCTTTTTCCGCTTAAATCGATTGACGCAGTTGATGGTCATCTTGGCTTCCGAGGGCAGAGAGCCGGAACCGAGGGAGAGAACGCCCGGTTCGGAACCAAAGGTAATGGAACTCATCAACACCTCCGGCTGTTTATGCAGCCAGGTGATAAAGGGCTTGAGACGGTTTTCAGCCTGGTCAACGGTTTCGTTGGCCGAAAATTTAACATGGGCCTTGATGATTCCGGTATCCATGGGCGGCATAAGGTCCTTGCCGATGATCGGCATGACGTTTTTAACGCTTAAAACCAGTATCGCCAGCACCCCCACGGTCATTACCACCCGCCGGATAACCGACCGGCCGCCGTGGGAGAACTTTAATATGGAGATATAGGGGCCGATTAAACGGCCAAAGGTGTTCTCATAAAGGGTCTCAAGCCAGATCTCGACCCGCATCTTGTTATGTCCCTTGCGATAGAGATAGAAGCAGAGGCTGGGGATAAAGGTGATGGACAGGAAATAGGAGACCAGCAGCGCGATAATCAGGGTGGTGATTAACTGCCGGAATATCTGCTGGGGGAAGTCGCCGACAAAGAGGAAGGGGAACATAATGGCGATGGTCGCTATCGTGCCGGCGAATACCGGGCCGACAACTTCCTTGGTGCCGTGAATAATGGCATTTTGCAGCCCCTCCTTCATCTCTTTTAAGTGCCGTTCGATATTCTCTAAGACCACCACCGCGTCATCCACCAGCATGCCGAGGGCCAGAATAATGGCGGTATAGACCACGATATTCAGGTCGCCGCCCATCATCCAGCGGATGGCGATGGTGGCGAAAAACACCATGGGAATGGAGGCCAGAGCCGCGATAATGGCCCGGAAATTGCCTAAAAAAAGCAGGATGACCAGCAGGGTAAAAATGATCGCGTCCCGCAGGGCCTCTAACATATTGGTGTTAGCGGTCTCAATCAGAATACGCTGGGTATCGGTCAACTCGAAGTTGATATTGCGGTAGCGGGCCTTGAGCTTGGCGATTTCTTGGCGGCCGGCCGTGGAGGTGGCCAGCACCGAACCGCCCGGAGCCCGTTGAATTGCCACCGCGATGGCAGGCTTGCCGTTGCCGAGATAACCGGAAAAGCGGGTCTGGTGAGCCCATTTGATCTCGGCGCAGTCACCGAGACGGACATTGGGGGCCAGCGGCAGGTTCTTAAGCTCCTCAACCCGGTCGCGTTCGCCGTAGAAGGTAATGGTGTAGTAGGAGTCCGCCCCCTTGGAAAAACCCACCGGCACGTCACGATCCAGAGCCCGGATGGTGGCGGCGATTTTATTGAGGCTGATGCCGTTGGCCTTGGCCTTGAAGGGATCAATCCTGATGGTGATCGCTGACTGCCAGCCGCCGAAGACCTCGACATTGCCGATGGCCGGGTTCCGCAAGAGGGCCGGTTTAATGTCACTGTCCACCAGTTTGCGGACATCGGCAATGGTCATGCTGCCGTTCTTGGGAGAGAGGGCGAAGACGTCCACCGGCAGGGTGAAGGCCCCTGAGGTATAAATAGAGGGATTGGTGCCGGCCGGTAATTTGCCCCGCACCTTGTTAATGGCGTTATTGACATCCACTGCCGCCGCGTCAAGGCCCTTCGCGTACTCAAATTCGGCGGTAACAATGGACATTCCGGCAATATTGGTGGAGCTGACCTGGCGGATAAGCGCCAGCGAGGAGAGTTCCATCTCAATGGGTTTTGATACCGTTGCCGCCACCACGTTGGGAGTGGCGCCCGGCACCTGGGTCATAACAATAACCGTGGGCCTGTCGGAATCGGGAAAGAGATTCTTGGGCATGGTTTTCAGGCCGTAGATTCCCAGCACGAAAAAAGCGGCGATAATGCTGTATAGTAAATAGGGCCTGGTATAGAAAAAATCAAACAGTCCCTTTTTATCGGTTGAAGACCTGGCCATTACATCGTCCTCCCGGTTTTGCCTTTCGCGCTCTTCTCCGCGCTGAGCTTGTCAGAGACCAGAACCGGGACACCTGCTGAGGCCCGCAGGAGAATATCGGGCTTGGCGAGGATAATTGTTTTGCCGGCCATGTCAGGTCGTACAACAAGACCCTCCTCACCGCGGGCAACGATATTCACCCTGGTTTTGACTGCCCTGCCATGGCCATAGACGAAGAGAAACGATTCTCCGCCGACGGAGAGCAGGCCGTCTATGGGAATCAGGACATCCCCAGCCTGATAAACTACCACCTTGATATTGAGATACTGCCCCTCCACCAGTCCGGCGTTGTCGGGAACGGGGGCAATGTACTGCACCAGACCGGCGGTGGATGCCTCGTTCTTGGCGGTTAGAGGAATCTCCTTACCCCGCAGGATGATCTTGTCGGCATGCACGGTGTCGGGCAGTGACAGGTTCACATAGAGGCCGGTGCGGGCGGTTATTTTAAACAACGGTTTGCCGGGCATGGCAAGATCACCGGTCATCACCAGACGTTTACTTAAGGTGCCGTCAATGGGGGCGGTAATCACGGTGTAGCGGAGCAGGGAGTCGATCTCCTTAATATTTTGATCCAGGGTATCTTTACTCTTTTGCAGGGTGGAGATACCGTTTTTAGCCGTGGCAATCCTGGCTTTGATTCCAGCGATATCGGCTACCTCCCGGCTGGATTGCTCTTGGGACGCCCCCTTAACCGCCAGTAACTCCAGGGTGCGGGCGTGGGCATCCTGCGCCGCGCTCAGGGCGCTCTTTAAGGCCTTGATATTTTCACGACCGGCAAGGATTTGAAAACCTATCCCCTCTCTCTTGAGACGCAGCCCTTTTTTCCGGGCCGTCAGGTCGCTGGCGTCGATGCTGGCTAACTTATCCCCCTTTTTAATGCTGTCACCCTCCTGCTTATAGACGTGGGTTATCCGGCCGCTGATCTTGGTGGAGAGGATGGTGGAGAGATCGGAGGTGACCACGCCCATGGCGGGCAGGGTCAGAGTGACCGGGGAATGCCTTAAAGTCATGGTATCCACAACCACCGGCAGGACAGCGGCAACCGGGGCCTTGGTCAGATCGGTCTTCCTCTTTTTAAGCAGACCGACGGCGGCTGCAACCAGGACAAGCGCAAGAATTATGGTAACTGTTTTTTTCATTTTACAACTCCTTCAATGTCGATGCCGTAGAGTACGGCTTGCTTTACGGTTATCTGCCATTGGTCGTCTATGGCCTTGTGGAGGGCGGCCTCGGCGCTTAGAACCTGGGTCTCGTATCGTAAATACTCTTCAGTGGTGGTGCGTCCTGATTTGTAGGCAATTTTGGCAACTGCCAGCAAATGGTTGTCATTGCTCACGGCCTGTCTGGCAAGTTCGATGGATTTGGCAACCACCGGCTGTCTATCTTTCAGGTTATTGGCCAGGGCCTTCAGCTCAATGATGGTGTTGGCAAGTTTCTGCCGGGATTTTTTGAGTTGCAGGCGGGCAATATTTTCGTCTACGCTGAGGGTTTTATCAAAGAGCGGGAAGTTAAGGGTAAGGATCGCGAAATTATAACTTCGGGAGATCTCGTCGTCGGTATTGTAAGCCTCGCCGACATTATCAGAGATCGTGCCCTGAAGTATGAGGCTTGGATATTTGGCGCTGCGCCGCCGCTCAACCTCTTTTTTCGCCGCCGCGACTTCTTTTTCATCACGATTAACCTCAATAAAACCGCCGGCGGTGGTAATCTTAGCCGCCCTGACCATGGCCACCGGCTGCTTGACTGAAAGGTCGGTGAGTCTCTGGATATCCCGCTGGATATTTAGGATTTTGATGGCCAGGGCGTTTTTCTGCTGTTTAAGTTCGAGCATCAGGTTGTTAAGTTTGATAAGTTCCGTTTCCGGGCTCCTGCCGTTTCTGACCTTGATACTTACATCCTCGCGGGTCTTGGTCAGCGACTTTAAACGGGCATCAATCGCGGCATCGAGATCAACCAGGTATTGGAAGGCGCTGTTCAGGGCGACCACCGAGGCCTTGCGGCTGATGACAGTAATCCGCTGGCTGATCCTGGCTTTCTCGCTTAAAAGCTTCATCTTCTCCTGCAGAGCAAAGAGGGGCTCCACATAGAGCGGCAGGTTGAGATTGATGCCGTAACGGCCGATTGTTCTCGAAAAGGGCAGGGGATCGCCTGCCGCCACATTAACCTCGGTGGGCGGCATGGGCCGTAAATTGGTGGGAGAGTTGTAGGCCTCCGCCTTGCCAAAGAGGTTGATTTTGGGGTAGAGAGCCGCCGTGGATTTGTCTTTCTGCAGACGGGCCTCACGACTGGCCAGTTCACTTAAGGCAACTGCCGGCTGTCTCGCGGCAGCATCCAGCAGCTCACCAATGTTGTAGGCACGGGCCGGTGTACCCATTATCAGCGTCAACAATACAAGCGATACAAGTGATACAAAATAACTTGCTTTCATTATTCTTCCTCGTTGGGTCATTTGGCCAAATCGCCAATTGTTATAACCAAAAATACGGGCGGCTGGACAGGCTGCCCGTAGGGAATCAGTTAAGGGTTTATGCTGCAGGCGGCGGCATTTTCCTCCGCTTTATTGGCTAAGACCTTTTCAACACAGTCTAAAAACTTTGTGATGCAGGGGATACAGAGGCTGTAATAGACCTGACTGCCGCGTTTTTCACCCTGGACGATGCCGGCGTTGCGGAGAACGGCGAGGTGTTTGGAGACCGTAGAGACATCAATGCCGATTATCTTGGTGAGGTCCTGAACACAGCGCTCCCTGGTCTCTAACTCCTCAATAATAAGCAGGCGGGCCGGGTGAGACATGGCTTTGATGACTGAGGCCCTGGCTGAGAGCCGTATTCCCCGCTGTTGGTCGCTAAGTTTCATCTTCCTGGTCTTTTATTTGATTTTCCGGGGTAAATTGATATTGTCAGCCCGCAGGCTGCTTGCTATCTCTATATTGCTATTTAGCAATATAATAATGAGTTTTGATATATTGTCAAGTATAAAAAAATGGCTTCATGCCTTTTCTCCGGAGATATTGGTCGTGGTCAGCAGCCGCAACCCCCGGAGCCGCAGGAACTGCCGCAACCCTCGGCACCAGGCAGTGGGCTGGCCGAAGTGACGGAAAATCCGCCGTTACGGCCCGGCCCCGACGGCTCGGTAAAGTCCACCTTGACGGCGCCGCCGCATTTTTTCATCAGCACTTCGTTGATAATGACCACCATCCCGTCCAAGTCAAGAACTAGGTCTGTTCCCTTGCGACGATCCAGGGCCAGGCCCAGGGAAGGGCCGCAACAGCTCTGGGTGGCGGTCACCCGAACCGGCGAGTCGATTTTCTCCTGCTCGAGATAGTCTCTGATTTTCATGGTAGCCAATTCTGTCACTTCAATCATGATTGCACCTCTCCTTTTAGAATGAATTTGAAAAATATTTCTACGATCAGCCTATTTGTTCAGGCATCGTTGAAACGCGTACTGCACAGACTTTGTATTCCGGGGTTCGGGCGATTTCATCCATGATTTTATCGGGCCCGGTGTAGTCCATATTATAGCCCATGGCCCCAGCCAGCCGACTGGTAATCTTCCAGTCGGCCAGGACCTCGCCGGGTGGATTCACCGCCTTTTTGATCCGTCGCACCCGGCGCTCGGCATTGGTGAAGGTGCCGTTTTTTTCATAGAAGCAGGCGGCATGGAACACCACGTGGGCCATCCGGGCCAGTTTCTGGGCCAGGAAGTTGACCTCGTTTTCACAGCGGAAGGAAGAGATAATCCCCAGGGCTTCTGAACCATGTTCCGCCTGGATCTGTTTAAGACGCGAACGTGTACCTCCAGGTCAATGATGGTCTCCACCTCTTGAGCCACTGTGTTCCGGGGCAGTTTAAAGGCCGGGATTCCGTAGCGGGTCATGCCGCCTAATTTTGCCCTGGTCTCGAAGATGGTGACATTATGGCCTAATTTGCGTAGATAAAAGGCGCAGGAAAGTTCTGCCGACCCACTGCCGATGATCGCCGCCCTTTTCCTGGTGGCCGGGGAAACGCTTACCGGCCGACCGTCAATGATCAGGCTTATCTGTTGTGGCATTACCGCCATCCTTAAACTCCCCCTGCGCCGGCCAGCGAGTCCAGGGCCTTCCCGCATCTGGCCGCAACCAGCGAAACAATGGCGTCCGGTGAGAAATCACCGCTCTTGATCATCTCTCTGGCGGCGTTGATCAGGCCGGTACGGATCTTTTGGCCCCGGGCCGCCTCGGCGGCCCGGGCCAGTCCGGCACGCAGCTCGTTGCCGTCCATCTCCTCGGCCGCGCCGATGGGGCCAAGTCGGCTCACCTGCCTGGTAAAGGCGGTAATGATTTTTACGAAATTTGGGCCCTCGGCCGCTGAGGCC
>DRPV01000214.1 GCA_011330685.1 Desulfobacterales bacterium | reverse complement strand
GGATCAGGGTCAAGGCAAGACCACTGTCTCTGCACTTGTCATTATTATATTTACTCATATTCTTCCTTATTGACGCTTGTCTCATCGAACCTTGGGCGGATATTACACTAAGTTTTGAACGTAAGGGAACTTATTTGATATTATTAGGAAATCAGAAAAATTTCAGATTTGCCAGTTCAGGATAGATTAATGTCTTCCACCTGTATATAACAAACCGCTAATTGTTGCAATCGTTGCTAAAGAGCCGATTTTTCATTACCGTAAATCTATGCTTTTTTAAATAGAGTATCCACCGTACTCATTTTTTTGGTAGGGTATGGGGGGAGGACAGCTTTTCTACGGCTCCTTATAAGAAGAGGATACGAGTTTTGCCGACTTTCTTTGCGTATCTTTCTTTTATAAGTATAGAACCAATATAAGAAGCAATGCCCGTTTTAGTGATATTTTTCTGTAACCACTCACCCAAACTATTCTCTGGAGGAGACGTATGAGATGTACCTATTTCGGCTTCTTTACAGTGAAAAAAAGTTAGTAATTCTTGCAAGTTAGGCACAGGGACAACAATCTTGTTAAATTTACTACCATAGTATATTTCCAAACCAGTCTGTATAGATCCTGCATATTTGAAACTACTTCGATTTGCCCAAGTTTTTAATTCTTTCTGGTTCCTCATTGTTATTCTTCCCCTTGGCAATTTAATAGCGTCATTTTATTACACTATAACTTCAGGGCTTTTATTGTCAGTACTTGCCCCAAATATTCAGATTGTATCATAACAAATAGTCCCAGTCAGATATTATTCTAAGTAACCCTCTTATTTCGTATTGACCTCATCTCCTTTGTTGGTATATATTGCACTTAACATGCAAGAAAGGAGTCGTAAATGGAATTAGTAACTCGTTTTTTCAGCAGATCCAGGCAGAGTTTTTTCCTTTTTGGACCCAGGGGGACGGGGAAATCAACATGGCTTAGGCAACATTACCCAGATGCGGTCATGATTGACCTTTTGGCACCAGAGGTGTATCGAGAGTATACGGCCCGACCTGAACGATTACGTGAGATTGCGGCTGGGGCAGAAGGAAAGATTATAATTATTGATGAGGTTCAGAAAATTCCTGAGCTTCTTGATGTAGTACATGGGCTTATTGAAGGAGGAGTGGGATTGCAGTTTATTCTGACCAGTTCCAGTGCCCGCAAACTAAAAAGAACGGGTGTTGATCTTCTTGCTGGCCGGGCAATTGTAAAAACAATGCATCCTTTTATGGCTTCTGAACTTAAGGGGTCATTCTCTCTTGCTAAAAGTCTAAAATTCGGGATGGTACCTTTAATAGTTAACTCTCTGGATCCTGCCGAAACCCTGGCATCCTATGTTGCCCTCTATTTAAGGGAAGAGGTACAGATGGAAGGAATTGTCCGAAATATTGGTGCCTTTAGCAGGTTTTTGGAGGCGGTCAGTTTCTCTCATGGCAGCACCTTAAATGTCTCGGATGTCGCCAGAGAGTGCCAGGTTAAACGAAAAACCGTGGACAACTATCTCTCTATTCTTGATGATTTATTACTCTCTTTTCAGCTACCGGTATTTTCCCGACGGGCCAAACGGCATCTTATTTCTCACCCCAAATTTTATTATTTTGACAGCGGTGTTTTTCAGTCCCTAAGACCTGCCGGACCATTGGATAGTCCTCAGGAAATTGATGGAGGTGCCCTGGAAGGATTAGTTGCCCAACACCTAAGGGCCTGGATTGCATACAGTAACAATGCCAGCAGCCTCTACTATTGGCGGACTAAGTCAGGTGTTGAAGTCGATTTTGTCCTGTACGGAGAGAATACTTTTCTTGCTATTGAGGTAAAAAATTCCACCAGGATTAATAGTAAAATGCTTAAAGGTTTAAAAACTTTTAAAGATGATTATCCTGAAGCACAGGCCATGATTTTATATCGTGGTGAAGAGCGTCTGGTAATAAATGATATACTATGTCTTCCATGCGACCAGTTTCTGCAACAACTGATTCCAGGTGAGGCAATTATTGCGAACCCGGTTTACGCCTAAATATTTCCCAAACCGGACATTACCGAATTTTTGTGATTCTATAAGGAAATAGTGACGGATAATATTGTTTGTGCCAGTATATAGCATATAGTTACGCCGAAACTTTGAACCCTTACCAAACATCCACCATTACCATCTCCCATGCTCATTTTACTGCAAGATAAAAAAAGGCTGCTCAACGTATTTCTCTTCTGCTCTGCCCTGGCTGTCTTAAGTTGTCTGTTTTTTAACGACATGCAGTACAAGATCAAACTTTTAAGTAATGGCCAGGCGGCTCAAACCCGTCAAATGCCTTATTATGGCTTTCTGCCAGTACCGGGGACAGCCGCCAACGGCCAGGGGTACGGGGCATTAGGAGCTGATTTTGCCCAGGTATATTTTTCTTCTCTCGCCCTCCAGCATGGTCAGAATGAATATAATCCGCAGAATCCGGCTTACAGAGATCCCCTTGGCCGGCGACCGAATTATCCCCCATTCACCAACCGTTTGCTCTCCCCACTCACCAGGCTCCCCTATTATCAAGCCCTCATTACTCACGATATAGCCACATTTGCTCTCCTGATTACCACCTCAGGACTCGTTTTGTGGTTCAGCGGCCTGGGCTCTTACATATGGCAGATAATCTTCGTGGATATTCTCCTTTACTTTTATACCCCTTTGGGATTTGCCCATCTCGAAAGGGGGCAGTTCGATCTCCTCAGTGCTGTCTGCTACCTGCTGCTGATATACAATATATTATGCCATAAACGAGGAGCATGGCTCTATTCATCGGGGGCTGGAATTCTAGCCGCCATAAAATGGAGCGCCTTGCCGTTCCTTGGCACATTTTGCCTGGCCGCCCTCTGCGCCGCCCGGAAAAAAGAGCGTATATATCACATTCTGCCATTATTGGTAGTCGCAGCCAGCATCTTGTTTTATCTGCCGGAGCTTAAAGAATACTGGCCCAGCCTGCAGCGTTATGAAGTTCAGGCCAGACCAACGGGAATAAGCTTCATGCTGTTGATGCCTGCCTGGGCAGCCAAATCGCTCCAGATTGCCTCTGCAATTTTGATAATAATACTCATTAAATTTAAATCAGGAGCAGGGAAAGAAGGGGCCGCGGAACTGTTTCGAGCCATCAGTCTGCCTTTCGCCGCAGCTATGTTTATTCAAGGAATGTGTTTTGGAACTATATCCTATGAATACAGGATAGTCGGCCTGCTGGGGATTATTCCAGGACTGGCAATATGGTTAGATAGATATGGCAGCAAAATAGGCACTATATCAGCCGCCCTGACAGTCGCGGGCTTTACCGCCTTTACAATATCAGCCTTCCGCGTCTTTTATTTTCAGTTCTGGCCCATACCTGTTTTTACCTCACCGGTTATGGCCGCCACTTACCTCACCTTTTCAATATTTTTTATCCTGATCAGCATCATGATCATTTTCCAGTACGGCAATTTCTCTCCTGAAATCCAGGCCACTGAATAAGGGCCTAACTGACCATTTTCTTCCGTTTCTTAGACAAGGCTGCCAGGACTAGCAGCCCGAAGATAGACGAGAGGGCAGTTGCGGTTAAAATACCGGCCTTGGCCATTTCCTGAAAATCCGGGTTACTATAGGAAAGACTTGTAATAAAAATAGACATGGTAAATCCTATACCTCCCAACATGCCTATACCGAGAATATGGCCCCAGTTCATACCCTGAGTCAGGGGAGTTTTGAGAAGCTTAGCGGTAACGAAGGTAAAGAGAAAAATACCCAGGGGTTTCCCCAGGGTCAGCCCAAAGATAATCCCCAGAGACAGAGGGGCGGACAGGGTGGAATAGAGTGTGTTTAAATCAATATGCATCCCGGCGTTGGCCAGGGCAAAAAGCGGCAGGATGAGCAGACTCACCCAACTGCCGAGAAAATGTTCGAGACGCTGCAGGGGGGTGATGGTCTTCGCGCAGGCATTTTCTATATTTTGTACCGCGTTCAGATGAGTTTGTTCGAGAAGAATGGTTCGACCACAATCACCCATACGACAATTAAAGCGGCTGAGTGCTTTATTAACCACCCGCAGAAAACAATCGGTATCATAACGGCCGCGGGCTGGAATAAACATAGCCACCACCACCCCGGCAACAGTGGCATGGATACCTGCCGCCATAAACGAAAACCAGACCCCGGCTCCCAGGATGGCATAAACCAGGGTATGCCTGATCCACAGCCGGTTGGCGATGGCCAGCAGGACAAGGCAGACGGCGGCAATGATAAAATACTCCCAGGCAATTGACTTTGTATAGAAAATAGCTATAACCAGAACCGCCCCCATGTCATCGGCAATAGCCAGAGCCGAGAGAAAAATTCTCACTCCGTACGGCACCCGGTTCTTGACTAAGCTTAAAACAGCCAGGGCAAAGGCAATATCCGTGGCCATGGGAATTCCCCAGCCGGCCGCGGTCTTGGTATTATAATTAAAGATGTAGAATATGACTGCCGGCAGCAACATTCCTCCAATGGCGGCCGCCACCGGTAATACCGCCTTGCGGAATGAAGAGAGCTCGCCAATCATGATTTCCCGTTTAATCTCAAGCCCCACGATGAAGAAGAAAACCGCCATCAGTAATTCATCAATCCAATGAAGTAAGCTTTTGCTGATACTTAGCGATCCCACACTTATAGATAACGGGGTATGCCAGAAATGTTGATAATGCTCTGGCGCCATACCACTCCATAATAAGGCCAGCAGGGTAGTACACAGGAGCAGGATGCCGCCGGTGACAATTTTCTTAAAAAACTTTTGATACGGGCCGCCAATCATGGGTAGTGCCGGGGCCTGCTCACATTCTGTTTCAAACATAATTTTTTATTTTTCCAGGTAGAGGTGAGAATGTCTCTAATATTCCACATGTCGGTCAACCGCAGGAAACTGAAGCCGGGGACACAAAACCAAAGCGGAAGAATAACCGCGGAGTACTACTTTATCTTATAGCTGATTTGGTAAAGGGGGCAATTCCGGAAAACGGGGAGAAGGAAACACCAGATCACAGGTAGTCGATACTGCACCGCAAGACGCTCCATTCAGGCGGTTTAAATTCTTTCAAGAAAATCAATATACCCCATGATCGGCAATACCCCTAAATATAAGCGCTTCAAGTCCAGACACAAAGCCGCTTAAAGGAGAGAAGATATTTTTTGCTCAAGCACAGCCTCGGGAACTGCGCCTGCTATCTGGTCAACAAGCCCCCCGTTCTTAAAGAAAAGAAAGCTCGGTACCCCGCGAATATTAAAAAAAGATGCGGTCTGGGGATTCCGACTCGTATCCAATTTGGCCACAATAATTTTATTAATGTATTTGGGAGCCAGAGCCTGAACGATGGGAGCCATCATCTGGCAAGGCCCACAGGTGGGCGAAAAGAAATCGACCATAACCGGCAAAGAGGCCTGTTTTACAAAATCAGGAAAGCTATAGTCATCAAGTTCCACCGGCACAGCCTGTTCCCGTAATGAAATCGGTGCCCCGCAATTCCCGCATTTAGGCCGGAGATGTTGTTTAGCCGCTGAAATTTTATTTTTTTTGGCGCATGAAGCGCAGGTTACAATAATACTATTCACCGGTTTACTCCCCTCCTTAAATTCCTGGATAACCTCTTGACAAAAGAAATAAGGTCTTTAAATAAATTTGTCAACCGACGAAAATCGCTATTTTCGCAGCCCAAATAAAACTATATGTTTATTCCAAGAAAAAGATGCGTTATACTCGCCACAAAAAAAGAGCGCCCGTAGCTCAGCTGGATAGAGTACCGGACTTCGAATCCGAGGGTCGGGGGTTCGAATCCCTCCGGGCGCACCAATTTAAATCAGGCACTTAGGGTCTGTAAAATAATAACATGGCCATTTATCTCCATTTGTGCTAATCTGTACGAATGGAAGCAGAAAACGAGATAAGAGAGCGATATCAAAATATTGCATGGGCCTTAAATGAAAAACTTAGGC
>DRPV01000213.1 GCA_011330685.1 Desulfobacterales bacterium | reverse complement strand
GTCTCTACTGCGGCCACTGCCATAATGGAAAAAGAGCATTCAGCGTCGCAGACCTTGCCATGTGCAAACGCTGTCATCCAAAACAATTATAGCAGCAGCGGCTGAAAATCAATAAACAAAAAATGAGAAAACCGAACTCTTAATCCTAAGAGTTCGGTTTTCTTTTTGGTTTCAACCTCAAACACAACCTTTTAAAAAAAGAGGCCTGTACCGGCAAAATATTTAAATCCGGTAGTTCCGCGGGACACATATAGTAGGCTGCGTTAACACTCATCCCCTCTCTGACGACAAAACCAAATTTCTGATAACACCCCAACCCCTGGTTGGTAATATCAGAGGCCACGATCATAAACCTTTTAGACTTTTTAGCGGCCTGCCTGTCTTTCTCTATCAAACAGATCGCGAGGTTGATCAGTACTCCGCCGATCCCTCGTTTGCGATATTTCTTCTTGACCTCAATGCCATGCCCCGGGGTGTTGACAAAAGAGGGGTGAGGGTTGACTGCCGTATCATTAACAATTGAGTATTTTCCCCGCCCCTCATCCTTCAGGGTAATAAACCCCATGGCCTCTCTCCTATTGGCAATAATAACATCAAAAAAGCCATGCGGTCGGGAGAATACGACCTGAAATTTCTTGCCGTAGTTCGTTCTGAAAGAAACCTTGCCCCGTCTCCAGAGCTGGTCAATTATCAAGTCTTTATATTCCGCGTTAAGACAATCCGCCCGGCGACCATCTTTTTTCTGCCTCATAATACTACGCATATTTTTAACTCAGGTTAACAGCCATGCCCAATCACTTAGGCATAATTAGACACGGAAATAGCGGCAAGCCCCCTAACAGGTGAATACACAAAACTAGACAATCCGCAGTTCTAATTGCCGCAGGCACTGACTATACTGTCCTCTGTCCTCTGGCTTCTGTTCTGTAGAACCATCCGAATTTATAGAGCCAAATTGCGGGGGTTAACGACAATTTACAGACCTACATGAATAGTCAGGTGTCGTCAACCACAAAAAAAGCATTTAACAAAAATTAACTAAAATAAATCAGCGGTGTCCGGTTAGGAAATTGCATCCAATTAAATCCGGGTAATAGGACTGTCTTCTACGCTAAGGAGTCAGTCCTATTACCCTCGTGCAAGATTGTAACCGGACACCGCTGAAAATAAATCACCGTATTGTCAAATAGTTACCTAAAATTTTACAATTTTTTCTTTTTGCGGATTGTACTTTGAGGAAAAATGTTTTATACCTTGCATCGTTTTTGCGTTGTGAGAAAGTATTTCGGTATTAAGTTTTGGTAACTAAGCATTTCAACGAAATGTGAAAAATCAGAGGAGTAATGATGTCTACTGAAGAAACAAGCGAGCGAGGTCCCTGGGCACATCTAATAAGAGGCATGTGGCGTTCACCACTTGGTCTGATCGGCGTTATGCTGACCACAGTCTCTGCAACCTTAATGGTCTTAGGTCTTATTGTTGAGATATTCGGGTTGACCAACAATGTATATATTTCGATATTTGCCTTCATGATCCTTCCCGGCGGTATGATAACGGGATTAATACTTATCCCGCTTGCCGCCTATCTCCGCCGCCGTCAATGGTTCAAATACGGTATCGCGCGAGAGCATCTGCAGATTAACTTAAGCGATCACAAACACCGCAAGCTGTTGATCTGGCTAATCGTACTCACCGTTCTGTTTTTCACCCTGCTAACAGTTATCGGCTTTGAAGGCTATGAGTTCTCCGACTCTCCGGTCTTCTGCGGTACGGTATGTCACACGGTTATGGCTCCTGAATATTCAGCCTATAAACGTTCTCCGCACGCCAAAGTAGCCTGCGTTGAGTGTCACATCGGCCCTGGGGTAAGCTGGTTTGTAAAAGCTAAAATTTCCGGTCTGCGCCAGGTCTGGGGCGTACTCACCAACAGCTACGACCGGCCGATTCCAGATCCGGTTCAAAATCTGCGGCCGGCGCGTGATACCTGCGAGCAGTGTCATTGGCCGGAGAAATTCAGCGGTAAACGGGTTAAAACCTTCATTCACTATACCAATGACGATCAAAAGACCCCCATCATTAATAATATCGCCCTTCATATTGGCGGCCTAAACAGGATAACCGGTAAATACGAGGGTATTCACTGGCACGTTAGTAATGGCGTCAAGATTCAATACCTGGCCGATAAAAAGCGTCATCATATATCCAAGGTCAAGGTCACCAGAGCCGACGGTTCTAAAGATGAATTTATCGATACTGATGTCAAGCTGCCTAAAAACACCAAGTGGCGGACGATGGACTGCATTGACTGTCACAACCGTCCCACCCATATATATGACATGCCGGAGAACATGATTGATATCGGCCTTTACAGCAAAAAAATAAATCAGGACATCCCCGGTATCCGGGAAGATTGTATTACCGCCATCACCAAGCAATACAAGAGCCGTGCTGAAGCCAGGGCCCAGATGACAAAATACCTGGTTAAATTACAGGTTAAACGTCATGGCCAGGCCTTTGCCAACAGCCACAAGGCGGATCTGCAAAAGGCCGGTGCCTTCATCCTTAAATCATATCTTGATAATGTATGGCCTGATATGAGAATTAAATGGGGTACCTACGGCAGTGACATTGGCCATCAGCGGGCCGATGAGGGCTGGGGCTGCTGGCGCTGCCATGATGACTCACATGTTGACTCCAAGGGAGACAGCATTCCGCAGGATTGTGACCTTTGTCATGACGATCCGGAATAAGTAAAACCTCACAGCTTTTTTGGTGAGTCAGGCCCTGCCTCCAATCTTGGAGACGGGGCCTTTTTTTATAGCCCGGACTATTCAGCATTATGTTAAAAAGTTAGGTAACCATTCAGCTGCACCCCATCTTCGTCCGTTTTGCCCTCCTCACGTACAGGGAGTACAGACTCGGAGGTCAAAACGAACGAACCTGGAGCACATCTGAACGGTTACGGTTCCGAGTTTCGGGTAATTTGTTGCCTGCTGAATAGTTACAAAGTTAGTAACCATTCAGGGCAATTTATTGCCTTGGCTGAATAGATACCTTATCAAACAAACAAGACAATCTCGCAAAAAGTCCTTTAATCACCACTTTCCGGGTTAGACGCGAAGACAAGCAGAGATACAGAGTAATAACCACTTGATTTAATTGCATTTTAATCCAAGCAAAAATAACAAAGCCGGGGATAATCGGCCCTTTTATGAACTCATCAGACAAAGGTCATCTCCCCAAATCGGCAAGAGGGGGGTTTCGCATAAAATAATAATATGATAATATAATAAGTTGAGTTGCAATTTAGGCCATGCCTGGAACAATGTGTCAGTCCAGTCGTCCCCTGAGACAGCTCCCCGCTGTCCCTGATTACTGCCGCGGCAAATAGAGGTCTGCGGCATAAATTCAGCTAATAACTTAAGCAATAAGAGGTACCCAATAGTGAAGAAAAAGATTCTAATCGCCAACCGTGGTGAGATTGCCCTGCGTATAATAAGGGCGGTGCAGGAGTTGGGATACACCGCTGCCGCCATCTACGAAAAACCGGATAACGAGGCCCTTCACATCAGGGCGGCAGATGAGGCCGTATGTATTGGTGACGGGCCCAGAATCGATTATCTTAATATTGACAAGGTCATTGCCGCCGCCCGCAAGGTAGGGGCCTGCGCCATTCATCCAGGTTATGGATTTCTGGCCGAGAATCCCGCCTTTGCCAAGGCCTGCGAGGATGCCGGACTGATCTTCATCGGCCCGGCCAGCGAGGTCATTGAAAATCTCGGCAACAAGGTAATCGCCCGGGAGATCATGGCCAAAGCCAATATCCCCATGGTACCCGGTACCAGTAATCTTACCGCCGGCGAAGCGGGCACAGCCGAAGCGGTGGAATTTGGCCGGAAATACGGCTACCCCATAATGTTGAAGGCCACCTCAGGCGGGGGCGGCCGCGGTATTCGCCGCATTGAAACCGAGGCCGAGCTTGTTGAGTCAATCCCCCTGGCCCGCTCCGAGGCCAGCGCCGCCTTTAATGATGACCGAGTTTATCTTGAAAAGGTAGTCCTTACCCCGAAACATGTTGAGGTTCAGATAATTGCCGATAAATTCGGCACGGTGCTGCATCTCGGCACCAGGGACTGTTCCATCCAGCGCCGCAATCAGAAATTGGTGGAGATTGCCCCCTCATTGATTAAGGATCAAAAATTACTGGACACCATTTGCCGGACCGCGGTAGTGGCAGCCAAGGCGGCCGATTACACCAACGCCGGAACAGTGGAATTTCTGGTGGATCATGAGATGAATTTTTATTTCATGGAGATTAACACCCGGGTGCAGGTCGAACATACGGTGAGCGAGATGATTACCGGCATCGACATTGTCCGCACCCAGATAAAACTGGCCATGGGTAAAAAATTATCCTTCAGTCAGGATGATGTTCAGCTCCGCGGCCACGCCATCGAGATGCGAATTAACGCCGAAGACCCGCAAAACAATTTCATGCCCGAGGGCGGTAAAACCGTTTCAGTCTACCGTTCTCCCGGCGGCTATGGCGTCCGTTTAGACGGCTTCGTTTACCAGGGATACAAGATTCCCGAGGTCTATGATTCCCTGCTGGTAAAACTGACGGTACACGGCTATTCCTGGAATGAGACCGTTGACCGCATGCGGCGCTGCCTGAACAACTTTGTGATAGCCGGCCCCAAGACCACTATCCCCTTTTACCAGAACCTGGTTAATGACCAGGATTTTCAGAATGGCCAGTTTAATACCTCTTACTTAGACACCCATGCCCATCTCTTTGAGTACACCGATCAGAGAACCGAGGTAAATAAAATAGCCAGATTGATTGCCGAAATCCATTTCCGGCAGGAAAACCCATACGCGATTTAAGGAATTTTAACATGAAACATATTATTCAAGGTATGAGTATTAAGGAGGTGCTGTCCACCATTCGTGGCGCGGACGGCTACTTCATCACCAACACGGCCCGCGACCTCTCACAGTCCGACTTCAAAAACCGTATTTTGCTCCACACTGATCTCCTCGCCGCCCCAGCCCGGGAAAAGGCCAGATATCTTTCTCTCGAGATCACCGGCGGGGCCTCCATCCACGTCGATATTCTGCGCAAACAGGTTGATCCCTTTTTAAAGCTCAAACTACTGCGCGAAAAGATGCCCGACACCATGTTTCAGACCCTGTGTCGGGGGGTTAATCTCTTTGGTTACCGGCCCTATCCCCAGAATGTAATCCGCCAGACAGTGCGTGAATTTGCCAAGTATGTCGATGTCTGGCGGGTATTTGATTTTTTGAATCATATCCCCAATATGGAGGCCGTCTTTGAAGAGGTTCAGGCCGCCGGCAAGATTTTGGAGCCCTCCATCTGCTTCTCCACCGGCCCCGAACATACCAATGATTACTACCTGAGCAAGGTGGCCGAGATTATTGAGGTTACCGGAGAGGACATCCTCCTCTGCATCAAGAACCACGGCGGCCTCGGCACTCCCAAACGCATTGGCAGCCTGGTTAAGGCCATCAAGGATAAATTCCCTGATCTCGTCATTCATTATCACGGCCATAACACCGATGGTAATGACGTGGGCCGAATCACCGCCGCCGTCTTGAACGGGGCGGAAATCGTTGATGCCGCCGACCACGCCTTCACCGGTTATTACGGCCCGCCTCCCATCCTCACCGTCATTGACACCCTGAAGGATTATGATAAGAATCCCGCCACCGTCAATGTCGAGGCCGTAATTGAGACCTCCGAGGTTCTGCGTAACGAGCGGGAACATTATGATTATTTTGAGTCCCAGTTCAAGGGTTTCTCCCCCACCGTTCAGATCCATAAACTACCAGGCGGAGCTATGGGCTCCAGCTTTGAGCAGGCGGTAAAGGGCGGCTTTTTAGATCAGATGCCCCGTATCCTCCACGAGGAACTGCCCAAGGTTCAGATTGAGCTGGGTAACTGGTGGAGCGTTACCCCCGGCTCCCAGATCATCTGGACCACCGCGGTGAGTAATGTCCTGGGCGGCGAGCGTTACGGCAATCCCTCCGGCGACTTAAAGAATCTTCTCCTCGGCAAATACGGCCCCTTTCCATTCTACCAGCCGGCTGACTGGATATACGAAAAGGTATTCGGCCCTGACTGGCAGGATATACTGGCCAAGGAGGGCGGCAGGGAAGAGATAGAGGATATTGATCTCGACCAGGAACGGGCAGCCCTTACTAAACGCCTGGGAACCGAGCCCACCGAGCAGCAGCTGGTACTCTATCTCCAACACCCCAACGACGCGGTTGAGTTCTTTAAATTTGAAGAAGAATTCGGCCATGTCCATGTTCTGCCACCCAGTATTTTTCTACGGCGAGGGGGATATCAGGTAGGAGAGACTATCCACTTCAAGGATCATTACGGCAAGGAGCATATAATAGAAATAGGCCCTAAACAATTAGATAAAAACGAGGGCAAATGGAATATCTATCTGAATGTGGATCATCAGCAAAGAATCTACAGCTTTCAGGAAGAATCCGCCGCGGCCGCGGCCGCGAAGGCGCCGGAAATCAGCGGCAAAGAAATCGCCGAATTAGCCCAGACCGGCGACATGCGGGCTCCCTTCTCCGCTAATGTCTGTGATATAAAGGTGGAAGAGGGCCAGCAGGTAAAGGCCGGTGACACCTTGCTCATCATGGAGGCCATGAAGATGCAGACCCCGGTAAACAGCGAGGTAGATGGCACGGTTGGTGAGATCTATGCCGAATTAGGCCAGTCTTTAAAGGCGGGAGATAAACTGCTGCAGATTGAGATTGCGTAAATTCCTTCTTTACCATGAACCGCGCTCCCAGCCGGGAAAAAGGCAGGGAGCGCGGTTCACTCTTCTTTGAAGTTCTACAGATTACTGCCCGAAAAGTCCCTTTAATAATTTTATACCGCCGGCAGCTTTGCTGTCCTTCTTTATAACCTTATCTAATTGTTCCACGACCTTTGCCTTCACCGCCCTCCTGGCCTGGGCTTTAATAAATGAAGGGGCAAGCGCCACTCTGGGACTGTCATAAGTGCCGCCAACCTGAAATTTAACCGCCGTCCCGCCATTCTTCGCCGCCAGCAGTTTCTTCAGGGTCTTATTCCTGATCTTCTGGGCCAGGCCTTGAGAAATATTGATCTCCACCGGCAGATTAAGAACGCCATCCAGATTAACGGTACCATCGGTAGAGGCAGTCAGTCCCTGAGCGCTCAAGGTAGTATTAAGCTTTACCTTACCGCCCTTTAACAGCTTTATCTTGCCGCCCATATTCTTAAAGGCAATGGTCTTAAGTTCCGGCAGGCCAAGCAGAGCGGCAACCGCCTCTGTCACGGGGCTCTGCTGAATAACTCCATCCGTCAGACTATAATCCGCCACGGCACTTAACGACCGTTTAACCGC
>DRPV01000212.1 GCA_011330685.1 Desulfobacterales bacterium | reverse complement strand
TCCTTCCGAAAAATTTCGGAATTATGACCCAAAACAGAGATTGAAATCGATAACAAAATATTTATTTAAAAAACATCATAATATTAACACGTTAAACGATGGTGTCTGAAAAACTACCGGACACTTGTGAAGGCAAGTATAATCTACCTGTCTAACAAAATTTAAGCGCTCCATAAACGCCCTGCCCCCCCAGAGCCCCCACGACAGAGACTGATGGGGAGGCTGCCGGCCCTGCCGTGACTTTCACGGTTACGTTATATCGGGACGACCGGATATAAATGATCCTAATTGATTATTATATCGTTATCATACAAAAAGTACATTTTTGTTATTTTATCTATTATTTTTTACATTAAAGTTAGTGAGTTTATCACTATATATTATCCAGATATTGGCAATTGTTGATTAATACCAGCTGGTTGCCGTGCATTTTGTTTTATGGCATAAATAGTGTATTGAATCTGGGCAATTGCAAAACGCTGTTAATAGTTTTATATGAAAGATATGAAAGTCACCTGCCTGCCAGGGGCTGTTGGCCTGGCCGCGTCTTTCATGTTTCGTGGTGCCTGAGAGATCGGGCACGAATGTTACTTAAAAAATTACAAAAATGAGGTGTTTGAAAAATGAATACTGGTGATACCGCTTTTATGTTAATTGCCACCGCCATGGTGATGCTTATGACACCGGGGTTGGCCCTCTTTTATGGTGGGCTGGTACGCCCGAAGAATGTCATGGGGACGATTATGCACAGCATTGTCTGTCTCGGCGTAGTTTCTGTGATTTGGGTATTTTATGGTTACTCCCTGTCCTTTGGGCCGGATATCGGCGGCTTTATAGGCGGCCTGAAGTATATAGGTCTGCAGGGCGTGGGATTAAATCCAGGGCCCTATGCCGATAAAATACCAGATTTGTTATTCTGCGCCTTTCAGCTTATGTTTGCCATTATAACCCCTGCCCTGATTTCCGGGGCCATTGCCGAGAGGATGAAGTTCAGCGCCTATCTGTTCTTTATTGTTTTGTGGTCGAGTATTGTCTATCTGCCGGTTTGCCACTGGGTATGGGGCGGCGGCTGGCTTGGTAAGATGGGGGCTTTGGATTTCGCCGGCGGTACGGTAATTCACATAAATTCCGGGGTCGCGGCCCTGGTAGCCTGCATTATGCTCGGCCGGCGGCGGGGCTGGGGTAAAGAATCCTTTCATCCCCATAATCTGCCCATGACTGTTTTAGGGGCTGGACTGCTCTGGTTCGGCTGGTTTGGCTTTAACGCTGGTTCCGCTCTTTCGGCCGGGAAGATTGCCACCCTGGCCATTTTTACCACTCAGGTGGCCACCGGCGCGGCGGTATTATCATGGTTGATTGTTGAATGGCTGGTTCAGGGAAAGCCCACCACTCTCGGGGCGGTTTCCGGTGCCCTGGCCGGTTTGGTAGCTATAACCCCGGCGGCCGGTTTTGTGGGGCCGGTCTCCGCAGTCATTATCGGCCTGGTTGCCGGGGCGCTTTGTTATGGCGCGGTACTGGCCAAGTCGCGGCTGGGCTATGATGATGCCCTGGACGTGGTTGGTGTCCATGGAGTAGGCGGGGTCTGGGGTGCTCTCGCCACCGGACTTTTTGCCTCGACCATGGCCAATCCCGGCGGGGCTAACGGCCTGTTTTTCGGGAATCCCCATCAGTTTTTTGTCCAGGCGGTGGGAGTTGGAGCGGTAATTGTCTACTCGGCTTCCTGCACCTGGGTTATTTTAAAGATTGTCGGTCTGTTAACCGGTGGATTACGGGTTAATGAAGAGGATGAGGTGCTGGGTCTTGATCTCAGTCAGCATAGCGAAATCGGTTATACCTCTTTATGATAAACCGTTAGGCCTCCCCGCCTGTTTGGTCTTACGGCCAGCCTGGCGGGGAGGGCCTTGAACATTGGCCGGCCGAAATAAAATAATTCCTCGGCCAGGTTCAGGTTAAACATCGTCAGCGCCCGTTGGCGGATAGATAAATCATCATTGATTATTATCGCGATTCGGCTCTCCACGTCTGACTCCTGGAGGGTTAGAGCGGCTAATTTACCATATTGGCAATGCTCATTATGCCATTCAAGCAGGGGCCAGATTGGCTTATCCGGGGCAATAATGTCCCGGCGGCTTAAGGTATGCCGGTAGATAATTCGTTCTAACTCCCCGGTATCCCAGCATTTAAGGGCCCGGCACTCCAGGGGGCGGTTCTGATATATGCCGCAGGTTTGGTTCTTCTCTTTAAAGAAAAGGCATGTCCAGGTTCCGTTTATTCCGCTCAGTTTAATAAGCTCCCGGGGGGCCGGTTCAATATCGGCGCTCAGGGGGGAAAATACCGGTTCCTGCTCTCGAATGGTAATTAAATGTTGAAAGGCCAGAATATTTTTTTCACAGAGTATTAAATCCTCATGATGCAGGATTGGGCCGCCTTTCCGGCAGCACGTTCCGCATTGTCGGCATGTATCAAATGTCATAGATTCCCTTTAAAAAAATATTTATCGCGGCCTCATTAACCCCCGCTGACGGCCGAGATTCCCACTTCCGGGGCGTATCGCGATAGGCCCTCTAACCGTTATCAAGCAGCCTCTCCGCAATCTGCAGATCCTGCTCATAGGTAATCTTGATATTTGTTTCTTCCCCCGCTATGGTAAACACCCTGCCGCCCATGGCCAATACCAGGCCGCAATCATCGGTGATCTCCCGCAGGCCGTGGCGCTCGGCATATTCATGCGCCTCTTTGATTAACTGGTAACGGAACCCCTGCGGGGTCTGGCAGCGGCGCAGGCGGTTTCTGTCCGGAATGCTTTTGATGAAATTACCGGTATCTAACTCAATAATGGTGTCAGCGGTATTAATAACGGTATTAACGGCCGGGTAAGTATGGAGCGCTGTGATGAGTCGTTGCAGCAGAGCGGCGGAGACTAATGGCCGGGCGCCGTCATGGATAAGGACAAAATCGCTGTTTACCGGGCAGCCGTTAACCCCAAGCCGGGAAGATTCCTGCCTGCTGGCTCCGCCGGGAATCACCCTGATTACCTTATCCATGTGATGGCTGACCAGCATATCTTCCACCTGGTGACAGTCAGCCTCTCTCGTCACAATGACAATGGAGGTGACAAGCTGGTTTTGTTGAAAGGGCAGTAAGGTTCGGATTAAGAGCGGTAGCCCGGCCAGCAGGGCAAACTGTTTGGGTCGGCCAAAGCGGCTACCGTTGCCGGAGGCCAGAATAACAGCGGTTATTTGCGGCATTGTCTCCCCCTTTAAAAGGGCTGGTTTTTTTTACGGACTACAGTCAATAATTATCAATCAGTTAATAACATTTCGAGTAAGGTATTGTAAAACAATTAACCAACCACCGCCTGATTTTTTCTTTAAGACTGGGAGAACCATGAACCATTCCATATATCAAATCGACATCGGTCATCTGCTCTTGGCATTCATTCCCGTAATCCTGGTGGCAGGAATTTTTTTCCGCTGGGGCATCGGCCTTTCTTCAACCATCCAGGGCCTGATCCGCATGGTCTTGCAGCTCCTTCTCATCGGCTATGCCCTGACCTATATATGATGCTATCGTAAAAAGTCGAAAGGTCTAAGTATGCCCCTAATGATTTCAAGGGGTTACCTATGGTAAAATTGCCAAATGTGGACTTTTTACCAGAGCATCATATATTCTCCACCGAGCAGCCGCTTTTTGTGATTGCTATTTTATGCTTTATGTTGGCGGCGGCGGGTTTTATTGCCCTGCGGCCCATGCGGCAGCAGGATAAATATATATACGCCAAGGCCTTACTGGCCATCAGCACAGGCGGCCTGTTCACCCTGATTGTTGTGGTCGGCTTGGTTTTGCGGCTCTCCCCGTCTTCAATCCACGTTACATAATTCCCCTGGCCGGGATGATCTTTGCCAACGCCATGAACGCGGTGAGCCTGGGGGCCGAGCGCTTCGAATCGGAGATACTAAGCGGTAAAGACTATCAGCAGGCCAGGGTTCAAGCCCTGCAGACCTCGTTAATCCCGATTACCAACTCCCTTTTTGCCGTGGGCCTGGTCTCTCTGCCGGGGATGATGACCGGCCAGATACTCTCCGGCATCTCACCACTTATCGCCGTCCGTTATCAGATCATGGTCATGTGTATGGTCTTCGGGGCGGCTGGTATATCGAGCGCCGTTTTTCTCCGCCTCCATAAATAGACTTAAAAATACCCCTGAGACCAGAATCGGGGGTGGAGAATACCTGTATTTTGCTGCGTGGTTTGGGATATCCATTGCCTGAAGGGGATAAAATCGGGGTAGAAGGCATAAACGACAAATAAGACTGCCATAATAATTAAGCTTAACAATATGAGAGATGAAGACCGTGGCAATGAAAGGGGCCGGGCCCCATCTATTTTGCCGCTGAAGATGCCGATAGCCCAGCCAATAACCATGAAGATGATGAGTTGGCTCAAGGGCATAACAAAATTACCGGTAACCATGGAATGGGCGGCAACCGCCAATATTGACGAAGTAACGGCAAGATAAACCAACGATTCGTCTTCATCCCGACGGTTGCTTTGGTAAAACCGGTGAATTTTTATAAACCAGCGCAGGCTGGCATAGCACGAAATCAACAAGAACAGGACCGTGGCGATTATGCCCCATTCACTGCCGAGCTGGAGAATGAAATTATGGGGATGAGCCCCCACCGGATGGTGGAGGTGAGCAAAATGCATGGGCCCCCGGCCCAATAATGGTGATTCTCGAATCATCTTTATACAGCTGCGCCAGAGAGCGGCCCGGTCAGCGTTTTTCACCCCCTTGAACATAAGTTCGGCAAGTCCTATGTTATGAGGGCCTTTGGCCATGAAAGTCAGGATGTAGGAATCCAGCACGGAAGCAGCGAAGGTACCGGCAGTGAGGACAGCCGCCGCGCTGATAGACCATTTTTTCCAGGCCGCCGGAAAAAGACAAACGGTTAAAACAAGACCAATCAGGGTGGCCAGGGTAACGCCCCGCCCTCCGGCAATCAAGGCCAGCGTCCACCAGCCGGCCGGGAGCAGGAAAAGAAGCCGGGCAAATTTTGTGTACCTGGAAAAAAGAAGCGGGGCAATTAGGAGAAACGGGAAGGTTGTTGATTGTAATTGATTGAAAAAACGGGGATTAATAAAATTGGCAAAAAGATCAAAGGGCGAAGTAATAACCCCGATGACGAACATGGCATGAACGGAGGCCGAGACATCAAGCAGATAGAGGGTGGCAAAGAGGACAAATGACAAGATAATGGCAAAATCAATAATCTTGCCATAGGTGGCGCGAATCACTGCCACCTGGAGACAGAACAGGAAAAGAAGCGCGAAATTGCCTACTTCGAGCAGGGCGAATAAGGGGTTAAAACTTCCAAGGCTTGAGATAATACCAAGAAGAAAAATAAGCGGCAGGGCGGCACGTACCCAGCGGGGCCAGGAGAGGTATAATCGGCTTACCTCCCGGCATTGTCGAGGGGAAAGAAAGTAACTGACGGCACTGCTCAAAAGAATAATCAGACTGATTATTCTTTTTTCATCATACCAGTCAATGGCTAACAGGTGATAGGATGGTAAAAAGATGATTGCCGCCAGGGCCATGGTAAAGGGGATAAGAACAAGGTGTTGAGCCCTCGGCCGCTGCCTGATGGTTATCATTTTTGCTTGTTTTTCTGCTCTATCATATTGCTGGTGGTATAAACCCTGCCGTTGGTTAGAATGGTAAATTTACCCCCGTATGGATCTTTGGGAATATTGTCTAAGAGCCCCTTTTTAAGCAGTTCGTTAAAGCTTCGGGGCAGGCGGCCGGTGAGCTTCTTAAATTCCTTAACTTTGCTTTCGAGCCGGTTTATCTTCTGCAGGGTCAGCAGGCGTTTTTTTAGATAGGCGTAAGTTCTGGGGTTATGGGTGCTTCTAAGCAGATTGGCAAGAAAGACAATACCTAATTTTGTCTGGTTGCCGTAGAGGCTGAATCTCGCCGCCAGGCCTTTCAGAAAACTGGGGGCGCCCGGCAGGGCGGCGGCCCGGCGCAGATATGGGGCAGCCTTGACGGCGTTATGCTCAAAATAGAAGGCGTTAAATCCTAAGAAATAGAAGGGCTGGTAGTCTTCAGGCCTGTATTTGGCGGCCTTTAATAATAATTTATCCGCCTCCGGCCTCATATGGGCCTGCCAGGGGAAAATGACCTCGGCAAAGAGGTAGGGATCCCAGAACCTGGGGTCAAGGTCGGTTA
>DRPV01000211.1 GCA_011330685.1 Desulfobacterales bacterium | reverse complement strand
TTCATTCAGGTCTGCCCGCCGAGTAATTTATAGAGAACATAATGCCACGAGACCGTAATCATAAAAAGAGTAAGGAGAATAAGAGACAGCCGGCCGGCCCGGCGCTGAAAGGCGGTAATTACCGTTCCAAGCCCGGCTCGATGGCGCAGGGGCTCCACCGCCGGGGCTGCCAGGCCAAAGAATACGGCCGGGAAGAGGGTGAGATAAATGAGATAGCCGATATAATAATACTGGGGTTTCAATATACAGAAGGGGCAGTGATGATACGGCATGGCATAGACATAAGACGAGAAAACAACGGTAATGGAAACCAGGGCCAGCCAGAGAAATAAAAGCCAGAGCAGGCCGTCTGCCAACAGGATTGACCGGCACGGCCATTTATAATTAACAAACCCCAAAGCGTAGAGCAGCAAACCAGCGGCGTAGAACATAATCACCAGAATACTGCCGTTCAGACTGCCCAGCAGATTCATCCCGCCGCCCTGCCCGGAGCTGTAGACCACGGCGCAGCAGGAGGTAATGATATTGGGGTGGAGATTGACGAGATAAAGGGTCTGAAGCGTTATATCGCCCAGCAAAAAGGGCAGAAGAATGAGGAGATAGATGAATTTTAGCCGTAACAGCGGGTAATCCTCACGGCTGATATCCAGTTTGTGAAGTACAATCCAGAAACCGTAAATAAAAATACCCGCTAATTTAATATAGAGGGCCGGCATTCCATACTGATTGGCCAGGAGTGATCCGGTGGCACACATGGCCCCGTTAATCACGGCGCTGAATTTATCGGCCGCCAGGGTGAAGAGAATCAGGGAGACTACCTGCAGGCCCATGGCGTTCTGCACCAGGGTGGAGGCCAGCCAGGTTTCATTCTCCAGGCGAATCTGGCGGTTGGAATCCGAGGCCGGATCCCAGAAGCGGAGAACATTAAGGGCGGTACGGCCCGCCGCGGCTATGAGGCACAGGGACAATACACTTAACAGACAGAGGGCTATGCTCCAGGTATTAAGCAGCATGAATCCGGCCGTCCTCAATGCCGATGATACGCTCCACGGCCGGGTGCTCGGTAATCAAATGGTCGTGTGAGGCCAAAATAATGGTCTTCCCGGCCTGGCGCAAATCAGCCATAATCTTCATAAATCCCAGACTCAACTCCCGATCCAGATGGGCGGTGGGTTCATCGGCGAGGATAATCGGCGGATCGTTAATCAGCGCCCTGGCAATCGCCGCCCGCTGTAACTGACCGCCGGATATCTGCCGGGCCGGGAAATCAGCCCGATGCCCCATCTCCAGCATCTCCAGCAGGGACATGGCCTTCTCCCGGCGCTCTGCCGGCGGCACCCCGAGGGGCATAAGCGGCAGCCCCACATTCTCCAGGACGGTCAAATCAGGCAGGATATTAAACTGCTGGAAGATAAAGCCGATATTCTGCCGCCGATGAATAGTCATAAAACGATCCGGCAGCCGGGACAACGGTCGGCCGGCAATGGCGGCCCGGCCGCTGGTGGGCGGGAAAATACAGCCGATGATGGAAAGAAGGGTGCTTTTACCCGATCCGCTTGCCCCCTGCAGGCAGACCATGGCTCCCGCGGCAATTTCAATATTTATATTACGCAGAGCCACAACCTCGTTGGGCAGGTTGCGGTTATATACCTTGCGGACATCTTTCAGCTCAATCAATGGCATATCAGTTCACCGCGGCATCCGGCGGGATAATGGCGGAACGCCAGGCCGGGACAATGGTAGCGGCCATATAGGGCGGCACCACGAGAGAAAAAATCAGCAGAATATCACTGAATTCCAGGGCCGGCCGCAGCATAATCCGGGGTTGAATAACCGACCAGCCGGTAAGAATGGGACGAAATAATCCGGCCCCCATGAAGGCTACATGGGCGTAAGCCAGGGTACAGCCCAGCAGAAAAGACAGAGAGGAGACAATAAAGCCCTCATAGAAGCGCAGACTTAGAATATCGGCGGTCTGCCAGCCGATAACCTTGAGAATGGCCACCTCCCTCTTCTCATCAGGGTTCATCCCCGAGGCCTTGTCCCAGGCAAAAATAATAAAAGCGGCAATGGCGGTAAGCAGGCAGATGGAGGCAAAACCGCCCCGCCAGCCAAAGACCTCACGATAGGTCTCTTTGATCTGGCTCTTGGGCACTACCCTGGTATCGGGCAGGCGGGCGGCTATCTTGCGGGCGATGGTGGTCACTTCCCTGGGGTTAGCCACATAAACGCAGAGATCAGTTACCAGACCCGGCTTGATAGCGAACAGATCACGGCTGTCGGGCAGATTCATCAAAATCGTATCCGTGGTGAGGATATCGGTGCTGGGCATAAACACCCCGGAGACTTTAAGGGCCTTCAGGCTGTAATCCGGACGGAACAAAGAGAGCATGGCCCCCTTGTCGGGCAGCCGCAAAACCTCCTTAACCCCGGTACCGATCAGGGCCTCACCGGGGCCGGGCAGATGACTGCCCTTGATTAAGGCCTTATCCAAAAGCCCCCCCATGGGCATCTTGCTGTAATTTAAACCGATAACCGTATAATTGGCCTTGGTGGTGGCATCAAAATAATAGCCCCATATTCGGGGAACCACCCGGCGAATACCCCATATACCCTTTAACTTCTTGATATAATTAAGAGGGATAGACTCCTGACGGCCGGCACTCATCTTCTGAATGACAATCTCAGGGGTGGCTCGCAGATCCTGATCAACGAGATTATTCAGGGCCTTAATGGTGAACTGGAAGGAGGCGGCCAAGAAAATAACCGCCGAAAAGATAACAACAATGCCGCCGGTCTTCAGGCGCCGCCGCCAGAGGCCCTGGAGGGCGTAATCAAGGATATTCAGTTGTTTGGCAAATGACATTTCAGATATCGCCTATAATTGTCGGGGCGATGGAAATCGGCCGAACCTGACAGGCGGCGCCCAAAACGAGCCGGTGGGGAAGTGCTCAATTTCGCCGGGATAATCCATGAAGGGAACCACCCCGTCAGCCAAGACCGGATGACGGGTATATCTGGCCTCAGTAGCAAGACAGAGATCGGTGAGACCAAGGGCGGCGGTAACTATTGCCGCCCTTGAGCCGTCAGCCGCCAGGCGCTCATTGTGAACATTCCAGGCGTACATAACCAGATCAACAACCAACAGCATTCCGACTATATAAAAAAAAAGCCGCGCCGGACGCATGCTATTTCATCTTCATCATCTGACCGCCGCGCATGGCCTCATCCTGGGCCATGGTGATCTGGTCAAATTTCATTATCATATGGGCCTTGTGATCCCCGGCAAAGGACTTGGCCGCCCCCTCAGAGGCGAAGGGGATAAACTCCTTGCCCATGGGGCCGTGGACATCGCTGCCAACCACAAAAAAGGCCTTCCTGGCATCAAGCCATTTCAGGGTATAATAATCCTGCACCATAACCGCCTTAAAATCACTGGGGCTGGTACCGCCATATTTGGCTGGTGAGAAATAATAGGCCAGCATATCCTTGGGGCCGTCAAAATATTCGGTCTTGCCGTTTTTCAGAACAATCTTGGCAATCCAGTTCGGATATCGAGCTACAAACATCCCGCAGACCGCGCACCTGGTATCCTTGTTGACCCCAGGCTCCGGGGCCGCTGGCGACGGTCTGACCGCGGCAAGAATAAATGCTAAGGCGAGAACCGCCATGATTCCCGGATTAGTCACTCTGCTTATGCTCAAACAACTATTTTGTTTCATTGATTTACTCCTGATTTGTTAAAAAAAATGTAACCATTCAGCTGCACCCCATCTTCGTCCGTTTGGGCCACCTCACGTACAGGGTGTACAGACTCGGCGGCCAAAACGAACGAACCTGGGGCACATCTGAACGGTTACAGGTCACAGTTTAGGGCAATTCGGTGCCTTAGCTGAATAGATACAAAAAAATAATCACACCACCAAAGTGTAAGCCTTTCAGGGTAGTTATGAAGCACCTACTGCTTTTTCACCAAAAACTTACCAAGCAGCGAATCCAACTGCTCCCGGCTCACCCCGCCGAGGATAGCGGCAAGAATCCGATGCTGCGGACTCAAGACAATGGTCTGCGGGACAAGGTTAACCCGGTACTTATCGGCAACCTCCTTCCTGGCATCTGAGATCACCGGAAATTTTATCTTTAAATCATCCACAAATTTTTGCAGATCCTCTCCTCTGGCGGCGGTATCGAGATAGACAATCAACAGCCCCTGGTCTTTAAATTCCCGGTAATATTGATTGAAAACTGCGGTATCAGCCCGGCAATATCGGCAGTTGGGATAAAAAAACCGCAGCACCACCGGCTTACCGATATAAGCATTAAGAATGATCTTCTGCCCCTGCAGGTCAAGGGCCGTAAAGGGCGGCGCCACATCCCCTATCCGCAGTTTCTTATTATTTTTACTGGAAGAGCAGGAGGTAAAAAGCAAAAGCGGCAGACAGGCAAGGATGAGCAGCCGACAGACAGATGCCTTATAATTGTTTGGATTAAGCATGCAGAACCCCCTGACGCATCCGCAGGGTGCGGGGGTTATTCTGTGAATGCCCCAGTTCATTATTATGAGTTACCACGAGAAAGGTACAGCCCTGTTCATTATATCTTCTGAACATGGCTAAAATATCATTTTCGGTTTCCTCATCCAGGTCACCGGTGGGTTCATCTGCCAGAATAATCTCCGGCTTGTTCATAAAGGCCCTGGCAATAGCCACCCGGCGCTGCTGGCCGCCGGAGAGTTGACCGGGAAAAGACTTGGCCTTATCCGCCAGGCCGATCTCTTCAAGAAGTTTATAAGCCAGAGCCGTACTGTCATGCTGATGATGCCCGAAGCACAGGGGCAGAGCCATGTTTTCCAGAACATTGAGGGAAGGAATGAGACTGGCGAACTGAAAAATAAAGCCGATGGTCTTGTTCCTCATCACAGAAAGGTCACGATCAGACTGCTGCCAGTTAGATGTATTATGAATCAGCACCTCCCCCTCATCAGGCCGGGTCAGACCACCGACGAGACTTAAAAGAGTTGTCTTCCCAGAACCGGAATGGCCCAGGATTACCACAAAGTCGCCCTTGTCGGCCGTAAACGACGCGCCGTCAACCGCTTTTAAGAGCTTATTATCACTACGGTAAGTCTTGGTAATATGCTTACATTCAATGAGCATTCATGCCCCCTTATTTTTTTGTTTTTTTTCTTGTAATTATGCCACTGCGTGGTAGTATGTCAACAACTAATTTGGGATTGTCTAAACATATTACAAAAAAACAGACATGAACAAGGGGTTAAAGGCAGGGTGAAAAAAGGTGGGATGACTTATTAATCAATTATTTAATATAGATTAATGAACGTCGCAACATCTTTTTACCAAACCTTTAAGAGAGAGAGATGGGGTTCTAACAGACAGGAAATGAGAGAACCTGTTTGCAAGGCCTGTTTATTAGAACCCCGGTATTAGTCACCATTTCGGTGATAACATTATTCAGGAGGGAGACATGAAGATTGTGAAAAAAAATGTATTGAAAAATGCGCTCATTGGAGCAATGGCTCTGGGGCTGGTCGGCCTTGGAACCACGAGTCAGGCCCAGAAGGTCTACACCACGACTTTTTATGTAGCCGGCATGGGCGGTCACTTCGCCAAGGCGGAGATGACCATTGATCCCAGCCTGCCCGCGCCCCTGCAACTGCATAAATTAACCAGGGTTGTTATCGGCGACGCTGATTCCCATCCCACCCATGACGCCAGAATTGACAATATGAACCGGGACATCATGTTCTGGTCCACCTACCATATAGATCCCGCCACCGGCATGCCCCATGTTGGTAAAACCAATCTCCTCACCGGCAAGGTGCTGGAGGATGTCAACGTCTCGGTTCCGCCGCAGGCCACTCACACCCATCATATGTACTGCGCCTCGGCCCAGACCGACAAATATTTTATTCCCATAACCATGACCAACAAGGCCTATATTGATGTCTTCAGAAAATCAGACCTCAAGCATGTACGCCGGGTATTTTTAGAGGGTACCGCCGCCGACATTCATAAGCCTTATCTCTTCTATCACGGTACCAACTCTCCTGACATGAAGGAGCTGCTCATAACCATTAATGAGGCCGCCAAGCCTCAGGGCGCCCCCATTGGCAAAATGGATATGTTCCTGCTTGACATGGATGCCCTGGTCAATCAAGGCAAGGTCAAGGTTCTGGCCCACGGAATCGCCCCCGGCGCTCCCGGTAAGACCATGAGTTTCCGCCAGTATTTTTCTCCCGATGGTAATTATATTGCCAACTCGGGGGCTGACCGGATGTACCTCATCGACGCTCACACCCTCAAGGTTCTGGATGTCGCCATGATGGGCAAGCTGGAAGAGAATCATGATGATATCTTTACCCCGGACAGCAAATATATTATCGCCACATCCAGAACCAAGACTCTGGAGAGTGGTAATGCCCAGAAGATCAGCATGAAAAATCCCAGCTGTACCACTGAGGTTGCTCCTAAGGGTCAGTTAGGCCCCAATGATTACCTCATGGACGGTCAGTTGAAGCTTTATGATGTCAAGGCCAGAAAGTTCATCGGCAAAGCCACTTCCGTATGCCTGCCCTGCCACAATGAAGAGGGCGTTGATCAGCACGCTGTATTATGCGGGATTGACGCTAACTGGAAAATATGACTTTTTCCACTCCGTCAGAAGTGGTTGGTAAATAGTGAAGACAAGATGTAAGATGTTGAAATTATTTACCAACGACTTCTCAGTATAAAAATAGTCCGCAGATGGCGAAATGCCATAGGCGGACTTTTTTTATCTCAAATTTTCTGTGAGCAGACAAATGCCGAAACAAATTAAAATTTCCATTGCCCGTATTGCCTTAAAGGGAGTTTCCCGCAAACTATTCCGCAATCTGGTGCTGATTCTCGCGGTGGGGATGCTGGTAGCTCTCCTCACCTTTGCCCGTCTTTTCAATAAAGCGGTCAATGATGATCTGGAAGCCGCCAACAAACGCCTCGGGGCAGATATTGTCATGGTGCCGGTGGAGGCCATGGACAAGGCCGAAGAGTTTATTCTGGAAAGCAAGGAAAAGACCTTTTACATGGACAAGAAGATATTCGATGAGGTCAAAAACGTCCCAGGGGTGGCGGCCGCTACCTACGAGATTTATCTTAAGACCCTGGCCTCGGGCTGCTGCAGTATTGTCGACGGCCAGGTAGTGGCCATTGACCAGAAAACTGACTTTATCGTCCGCGCCTGGCTTAATGAAAACACCCCGCCCCTTAAGCAGGGTGAGGCCTATGTCGGCAGCTACGTCTATGAATATCTCGGTCTCATCGACACCCCGACTCTCTTCGGCCACCCGGTAAAGGTGGTGGCTCACCTCAAAAAAAGCGGCACCGGCTTAGATCACGCCCTTTTCATCCGTCAGGAGGATCTTGATCTGGTCTCAGCCGCGGCCCTGGGGAAATATGACCGCAGTAAAATTTCCCTGATCTTCATCAAGATAAAACCCGGTTATGATCTCGATGACATGGCCGATAAACTGCAGACCATCGCCCCGACTACCGGCATTATGACCAGGGGCACACTGGGCGCTTCGGTACGGGCAACCTTAAGTGATATAACCAGTATATTCTCCATCACGATTATTATTTCATCCGTCCTGGCCATTTTACTGGCCTGGTCAACCTTTACCGCCATGGCCAATGAACGTCAGCGGGAGGTAGGAATTCTGCGGGCCATTGGCGCTCAACGCCGCCATATTTTCAAACTGTTCCTCGGCGAGGCCCTGATTATCAGCTTTTTCGGCGGTCTCATAGGAGTGGTATTGGGCCATGAATTAATCAGTTTCCTGGCCGCTGATTTTCACATCATTAAGGAACTGCACGCCACCACCGCCATAACCCCCGGCAATATTCTCGTCAGCCTGGAGGCCCTGGGGGTCGGCATATTAGTCTGTCTCACCGGAGCACTGCTCCCCGTTATCCGCTTGGCGAATATGGAACCGCTCGAGGCCATTAAAGAGGAATAGTAACCGTTCAGGAAAACGCAGATTCCGAGATGGGTTACCCCAAAAAGTTCAATAAACTACCGGCAGGCCTTCCTTTTTCCACTGGGCTATACCGCCCTTCAAATTATACAATTTGGGGTAACCTTTCCTGGCCATTATCTGCATAGCCGCATAACTGCGGCCCCCCACGGCACAATAGAGGAGAATAGTTCTGTTCTTAGGCAGATTATAATCACCTCGCATAATATTCCAGAATGGAACCAGCACTGAGTTCTGTAATTTACCTTCCTTCAACTCACGCGGTGAACGAACATCGACAATTAGTAAATCCGGCGTCTCACCAATGAGCCGCATAACCTGCTGCGGGGTAAGTACCTTATGGAAAGGAACCTTGGCAGCCACCGTCGAAGCCGAGCTGGAGGACGTTTTAGAGACCGCGTTGTTATTGCCGTTTTTCGAACATGAGATTAGCAGAAGCGCCAGAATAACAAGACATAGCTTTTTCATAAAGTAACTACTCCATTTTAAGTTATTGGTTTATCAGATTTTGGTTCTACAGGTCAGAGCAGAGTAATCACAAGGCGAGATTTATAATTCATGGGGATAATTGATATTATTCCAGGCTGGAATAATATGAGACGGCGGATGGACAATCCGCACATGTTCCATGCTGCATATATGCCTTATTTTAAATTTACCGTCCTTGGCCATTGCCTCGAAGACAGGGCCCATCAACCTGCCGTATAAAGCAAATAACGGCTGATAAAAATCCGTTTTCGGCACCAGCGCCCAGTCTTCGGCCCGACGCTGCTTTAAAAGCCAGGTGATGGCCGCTGTTGAGATATCCGGCATATCACAGGCGCAAACTAAAAGCGAGGCCGCCGGACGATAGCGGCTGACTGCCAGAATACCGGATAACGGCCCGGCACAGTCCGAGACGTCACTTAGACGCCGCCACTTGCCGGGAGGTAACTCCCCGGCCCCGGCAACAATTACTTCCTGACAAAAGGGGCTTAAAATCAAAGAAATATGCTCAAGCCATGACTTCCCGCCGCTCTTGACCGGCAGGAGATGCTTAGGACTTCCCATCCGACTGCTTTTGCCGCCGATAAGAATACAACCTATCGGCTTTTCATCAATTAATTCCGTCATTTGCCTCCCGCATTATTCCGCTGCCGGCATAAGCCCCTGCTGAATAACGTAACGAATCATCTCCGCCGTATTTTTAGCCCCTATTTTACGCATGATGTTGGCTCGGTGATGTTCCACGGTACGAATACTAATCCGCAGAATATCGGCAATTTCCTTACTTTTATTACCCTCCGCCACCAGCACAATTACCTGCTTTTCCCGATTGGTAAGCAGCTTGCCGGTGAGGCGGCCGCCAACGCACAATTTTTCTAATTCGTGGGGGAGAAAATTATCCGCCAGAATAGGTGAAATATAACATCTGCCATCTAAGCATTGTTTAATGGCGGTTATAAGCTCAACATCAGAATCTTCCTTCAGGGCATAACCATTGGCTCCCGCCTGCATGGCGCTGCACAAAAACTCCTTACTGCTGTGCATGGTAAGGATTAAAACCTTTATCTTGGGTCTGACCAGCCTCACTTCTTTAATGGCCTCAATCCCACGCATATGGGGCATGGAGATATCAAGGAGAACCAAATCGGCCGAAGTATTTTCCAGCAGGTCGATTAACTCCAGCCCGTCAGCCGCCTCACCAACCACCCGCAGGTTATCTTCACCATCAATAATTTTTTTCAATCCCCGACGAATCAGGACATGGTCATCTGCCAAAATAATACGTGCTTCTTTCATGGTTTACCTTATTATCTTTTAAAGAGCGGTTAGCGGCCCCAACACATTATTTTTACTCATAAAAATTATAGCTATTTAACAAAAGAAAAAGCCACCTTTTACATAATTCTTTTTAATTATCTTGACAAGTCTATAGCCGTTTTTATACCATTTTTTTATTATTTTCGGTAATGTCAGGTTATAAACAGTCAGTCTTAAACTGAAAAGTTTTAATGGAACATCACTGATTATCTTGTAACAAGAGTTAAGATAGCATTAGAATTATTTAACTAATAAAATTTACAAAAAAAATCCTTTAGCAAATCCACCAAAATGCCGAATTGCAACTTTCACTACGCCCCCGTCTTTCAGTCCGGGCCCGATACAACCAGCTATCGCCGCCTGACCAATAATTATGTCAAAACCATTGAGGCCGCCGGCCGCCGAATCCTGACCGTTGAACCGGAGGCCCTGCGCCTCCTGGCCCGTGAAGCCCTGCGGGATATATCCTTCCTGCTGCGCCGTAATCATCTGCGCCAGTTAGCCTCGATTATTGATGACCCGGCGGCCTCCGGCAATGACCGTTATGTGGCCGCCACCCTGCTTAAAAATGCCAGAGAGGCCGCCAAAGGTATTCTGCCCGGCTGCCAGGATACCGGCACCGCCATTATCCACGCCCATAAGGGGGAACAGGTCTGGACGAACTGTGATGACCGGCAATACCTCTCACAGGGTATATTTGACACCTATACCAGTGAAAATCTGCGCTATTCACAGATGGCGCCGCTCTCCATGTTTGAGGAGGTCAATACCCAGTGCAACCTCCCGGCCCAGATTGATATCTATTCCCGACCCGGCCGCGAATACCATTTCCTGTTTTTAGCCAAGGGCGGCGGTTCTGCCAACAAAACTTTTCTCTATCAGGAAACTAAATCATTGTTAAATGAGACAAGCCTTACCGATTTCTGCCGCCGCCAGCTGCCCAGACTCGGGACGGCCGCCTGTCCACCCTATCATATCGCCCTGGTAATCGGCGGCACCTCGGCCGAGGCCAATTTAAAGGCGGTAAAACTGGCTTCGGCCGGTTATTACGACAATCTGCCGAC
>DRPV01000210.1 GCA_011330685.1 Desulfobacterales bacterium | reverse complement strand
GATATCCTGCTTTTTTTAACCAACGACCGGGAGTACCGCCCCTACTGGTGGAGCACCGGCAACCCGACTTTCCTGATTGATTTATTGCGGGAGCAGCGCCGCTACCTGCCGGATCTTGAAAATTTCATTGCCGATGATATTGTCCTCGACACCTTTGATGTGGATCATATTGACCTTGTCGCCCTCCTCTGGCAGACCGGCTATCTGACCTTTGCCGGAAAACAGGAGAGCCTTGACGGTATAGAGTACAGGATGAAAATCCCTAATAAGGAGATACAGATATCACTTAATAATCTTTTTATGCAATATCTGACGAACCTGGGCCATGATCTGCGTTATAGAAAGAAGGGCTTGTATCAGGCCTTATGTCAAACGGATATGGAGGAGGTCAGGCTTAATTTGAGCGCCCTGTTTTCTTCCATCCCCTATCAGCACTACGCCAATAAGATTATCCAGAACTATGAAGGCTATTACGCCTCGGTTGTTTACGCCTATTTAGCCTCTCTCGGCCTGCGGCTGATCCCTGAAGACACCACCAACAAAGGCCGGGTTGATTTGACTATCATTCTGCCGGATAAGGTATACGTCATTGAATTCAAGGTTGACCAGCCGGGTAAGGCCCTGGAGCAGGTCAGAGAAAAGGGCTACCATGAGAAATATCAGGCCGCAGAAAGCACAGTATATCTAATCGGCATGAGTTTTGATTCGGGTGAGAAAAATATCACGGATTTTGCCTATGAGAAAATCTGAAAGATGATGGAGATGATGCGGTGCATGGAGGACTGATTTGAAAAACCTTGATTTATCCGGCTTTGATTTCTATAGTATTTAAAGTAAGCGCTCCATGAACACCACCCTGCACACGTTCTAACCCCGCGATATACTGATGTATGATCGCGGGGTTGGAACGTGCACATGGCGGCGCCCCTGAAACGCTTACAGCTATGGGGGGTTATCTGAAGCTGGGTGTAGTTAATTGATCGCTTACGTATTTAAAGTCAGTATTCGTTTAATCAATTATAATTATCCGGCGCTCGTCGACTCCATAACACTTGCTTCTCAACAGACGCTGATAAGAAAAAATAATTATGGCCAAAGACACCGAGAAAAATCCCAAGCAGCTCCCGATTAATCAGGAAACTCTTGATATAATTGTCGCCAATGTAATTCCCACCTCCAAGTATTTTGAGATTCGCTTTGATCACCTCGACCAAAGAGTTGACCGGATGCAGGACAATATAAAAGATTTCCGGGTAGATGTTGATAACCGCTTTAACGAATCCCGCCTGGAAATAAATAATCGTTTTGAACAAGCCGACAGACGATTAGATGAATTCAAGAATGATGTTAACCAGCGCTTTGATGAGGTTAAGAGAGATGTTGCCCAGCGCTTTGACGAAGCGAAAAAAGATGTTAATCTACGCTTTGACGAAGCGAAAAAGGATGTCGCCCAGCGCTTTGATGAAGCCAAAAATGATGTTAATCTACGCTTTGAACAGGTTGATCAACGTTTTGAGCAAGTCGACAAACGTTTTGAACAAGTTGACAAACGCTTTGAACAGGTCGACAAGCACCTTGAGCAAATTATCGTTTCAATTGACCGCCTGACTGACAAACTGGATTACCGCGATCATGATCAGCGCTCTTTTACCATGCGGATGTTCAGCATTTCCATTTTGATTTCTTTCCTCGGCGTCCTCGGTGTATTTTTAAAAATTTTCAAGGTTGTTTAAGTCTCAAGTATTCCAGGCAAAAAAGGAGGGTAAGCATGTTCAAAGAGTTGTTGCTAACAGTTCTGTGTATTCTACTCTTATCGGCTGCCGCCTTTGCCAATGTGAATATTAACACCGCCGGCGTCAAAGAACTTATCTCCCTGCCCGGTATTGGTCTGGTCAAGGCTGCCGCTATCGTAGATTATCGGACGATGCATGGCAGTTTTAAAGCTCCCGACGAATTGAAACGTGTTAAGGGTATTGGCAAAAAAACCATGGATAAATTACGGGATCAGATAACGGTTGACGAAGAGACAGATCCTCATCCTTGATTATATACAAGTTACCGCGGTAAAGCCGTAGAGGACAGTTTATCCGAAATATTTTATCTTATTTGATAAGACATGCAAGAGTCTATGGCGTACTTGCCTCACATAAAAACCAATAAATGAAAAAACTTCCCATAGGTATCCAGACTTTCAGTAAACTACGTGATCCAGAACAGAATTTCGTCTATGTGGATAAAACCGATGTCCTTCTGCGGCTTGTGGAAGCTGGTGAATACTATTTTCTGAGCCGTCCGCGGCGTTTCGGCAAGAGCGTCATGCTCAGTACCCTGGATGATCTGTTTTCCGGCAACCGTGATTTGTTCAAAGGTCTGGACATAGAAGATAAATGGGACTGGAACAAAAAACACCCGGTGATCCGCATCAGCTTCGGCAGCGGAGATTTCAGCAGTGAACAGAGATTTGATGAGGCAATCTTAGATAACCTCAAGAGTAATATGCGGCGTCTTGATCTTGACTGTGAAGACGCCGAGAGGAAACCCAATTCCTGCTTCCGTGAATTAATTGCAGCCGCCTGCCGTAAGTACGGTCAAAAAACCGTCATCCTCATAGACGAGTACGACAAACCCATTCTCGACCATATCACCGATAAGGCAACCGCCCGCGCCAACCGTGACAAACTGAAAGGCTTTTATTCAATCATGAAGGATCAGGATGAATACATCAGATTCGTCATGATCACCGGGGTCTCAAAATTCGCCAGGATGAACCTGTTTAGCGGCTTGAACAACCTGATGGATATCTCAATTAACGCCCGTTACGCGAGTATCTGCGGCTACACCCACCCCGAGGTGGAGCAGGCCTTTGCCGAACATCTGCCAGGTGTGGATATGGCCAAGCTGAAGGAATGGTACAACGGTTATAATTATTTCGGCGAACCGGTGTACAACCCCTTTGATATCCTGCTTTTTTTAACCAACGACCGGGAGTACCGCCCCTACTGGTGGAGCACCGGCAACCCGACTTTCCTGATTGATTTATTGCGGGAGCAGCGCCGCTACCTGCCGGATCTTGAAAATTTCATTGCCGATGATATTATCCTCGACACCTTTGATGTGGATCATATTGACCTTGTCGCCCTCCTCTGGCAGACCGGCTATCTGACCTTTGCCGAAAAGCAGGAGAAATTCGGCTCTATCATATACAAGATGAAGGTGCCGAATCTGGAAATTCAGATGTCATTAAACGCCCTGTTTATCGACTATCTCACCGATCAGCGTACGGAGAAACTGGAATTCCGTTCGCAGCTTTATGACGCCCTGCAGGCCGGTGATATGACAATATTTCAGCAAACCTTGAAACGCCTGTTCGCCTCCATCCCCTACCAGAACTACGCTAATAAAATTATCCAGAATTATGAAGGCTATTACGCCTCAGTTGTTTACGCCTATTTAGCCTCTCTCGGCCTGCGGCTGATTCCCGAAGACACCACCAACAAAGGGCGGGTTGATCTGACTATAATTCTGCCGGATAAAGTGTACGTTATTGAATTCAAGGTTGACCAGCCGGGTAAAGCCCTGGAGCAGATCCGGGAAAAGGGCTACCATGAGAAATATCAGGCCGCAGAAAGCACGGTGTGTCTAATCGGCATGAGTTTTGATTCGGGTGAGAAAAATATCACGGATTTTGCCTGGGAAAAAATCTCACCAAAAAATCAAAAATCTATATAATAACCGCCTCATAGATGTCCCCACTGCCTTTCTATTTTGAATTCGGCAGCTCAAAGAAACATTTTCCGTCCTAAAAACAGGATAGCGACCAGAATAATCACCCCCAGCAGCCGCTGCATAACACGGGGGGAAAAACGGTTGGCTCCCAGAAAAGAACCGGCATAGCCACTGACTGCCACCGTAAGCAGCAGGGGCAAAAGAACATTAAGGGGCGGCATCGGCTGGCTGGTCAGACGGGCGGCCAGGCCGGCGGTGGAATTTACCCAGATGAAAAAGGCGGCGCAGGCGGCGGCCTCCTTCTGGCTGCCAAGGCCAAAGAGGACAATAAGCGGGATGAGATAAATACCGCCGCCCAGGCCCAGGGCGCCGCTTATAAACCCGAGACCGGAGCCGATGAGAAGGGAGATAATCAGTGCCGCCCTCCTGCCCGGCCGGGTCAGGGGCTGGAAGGAGGAAAAGCAGTAAATCCGCAGAGCGACGATGGCCAGAAAAATCATGAGCAGAATATCAAAGGTCCGGGCCGGCAGCCGTACCGTGCCGCCGATCCAGGCCAGGGGGACGGCGGAGATGAGAAAGGGCCAGATAAGCTGCGGCCGGACATGACGGCCTCGAAAAAAGTTCCAGGCCCCCAGGGTGCTGACCACAATATTCATAGACAGGGCAACCGTGGGAATGGCTACATAATCCACCCCGAAAATGGTTAACAAGGCGATATAGGAGGAGCCGCCGGCCAGCCCCACAGAGGAGTAAAGAAAGGCCACGGCCCCAAAAAGAACGGCCAGAAGCCACGGTGCTATGAGTAAATGTTCCAAGTTTTAAACTCCGGAGTTGTTCACCACGCCCCGCTGACCGGCGAGGTTAACCTTATACAGGGGGTCGCCGATTAATACCATCTGCCAGGATAAAAAGGGCAGGCTGAGCATGTAAGATTCCGCCAGGTCAAATCTGCCGTCTGTCAGAAGATCAAAGAACATGGCCGGCGGCGGGAAGGCCTGGACATAGGGTTCATTAACCGGGCCGAGAGTGGCGCAAATTCCCTTTTCCAGCATAACCTTACACCAAACGCGGCTGCCGGGTTGCTTTAAGGTGGCACATTCACTGCTGGCAATATGATAACCGACGGAACCAACCTGCCAGTCAAAGGCATCAATATATTTACCGAGACTGTACCAACCGCAGTATAAAGCGGCCGGCAGATGGGTCCCGGCCGGAAAGAGGGCGGGCCGGTCATCAAGTACCACGGGCATTTTTTTCTTGAGCAGAGCGGCCGCCCGGTGAATAGAGTTATCATAGAAGGCATAACCGGTCAATTTTTTCCCAGGCTCCGGCTGAGGCCAGCGGGCATCAAAACAGGCCTTGCCGGTGAGACCGTTTTTCTCGGCCGTCAGGGCATCGTCTATAATCCTTTTGACAACCTTCGGGCTGGGCCCGTCCAAGCGGCTGACCATGAGCAGACGCCTCTTGACTAAGCTGTTTTTCCGACCCTGCCAGCCAAGATAAGCGGGATTGGGCAGCCAGCCCGTGAGGGGATAGTCCCCCTGACGCACAAGGGCTATTTCGGAATCCACCGCCGCCCTCTGATTGGTCTTCCGCAGTTCTTTAATTCTCCTGGCCACGATTTTGAGCTTGTCCTTATCCCCGCTCTGCCTTATCATATCTCTCTGGCGGCGGAGACGCTTAAGTGCTGATCTATTCACAAATGACAACTTCGGCGGCCTGATTTTAAGCGGCACGCCAAACATCAGCACCAGGCATTTAATTTCGCCATAACGTTCGTCGAGATAGTCACGAACGGGTTTGGCGATCTCACGCTCATAAGCAAAGCGGCTGACCTGCTCTTGGCGGGTAGTCTTTATAGTAATGAGATTAGCGGCGGGAATACCCCGTTTTGCCATATAGAAACGAGCCAGTTTCAGGCTCTCGGCCACCCTCTGATTGGCAATTACAGCCACCTGGGACGGGCTTAACGCGGCGCGCGGGGCCGGAGGCAGCAAGACCTGCCAGAGAATAATAAAAATAAACGGCAGACGATACGCTGACATCTTTCTTCCTCCGAATTACGGTACCTAACCTTCCGCTTTTGTATCTATTCAGCTAAGGCACCGAATTGCCCTAAACTGTGAGCTGTAACCGTTCAGGAAAGCGAAGACTCCGGATGTGCCCCAGGTTCGTTCGTTTTGACCTCCGAGTCTGTACTCCCTGTACGTGAGGAG
>DRPV01000209.1 GCA_011330685.1 Desulfobacterales bacterium | reverse complement strand
CTTCTGGCTCTGTGCCTTCGTTCAGCTCTTGTTCATCCTCGACGATTTCCAGTTCATCTTCGAGTGCTTCTAACTCCTCTTCTGGCTCTGTGCCTTCGTTCAGCTCTTGCTCATCCTCGACGATTTCGAGTCCATCTTCGAGTGCTTCTAACTCCTCTTCTGGCTCTGTGCCTTCGTTCAGCTCTTGTTCATCCTCGACGATTTCCAGTTCGTCTTCGAGTGCTTCAATCTCCTCTTCTGGCTCTGTGCTTTCGTTCAGCTCTTGCTCATCCTCGACGATTTCCAGTTCGTCTTCGAGAGCTTCAATCTCCTCTTTTGGCTCTGTGCCTTCGTTCAGCTCTTGTTCATCCTCGACGATTTCGAGTTCATCTTCGAGAGCTTCAATCTCCTCTTTTGGCTCTGTGCCTTCGTTCAGCTCTTGTTCATCCTCGACGATTTCCAGTTCATCTTCGAGTGCTTCAATCTCCTCTTCTGGCTCTGTGCCTTCGTTCAGCTCTTGTTCATCCTCGACGATTTCCAGTTCATCTTCGAGTGCTTCTAACTCCTCTTCTGGCTCTGTGCCTTCGTTCAGCTCTTGCTCATCCTCGACGATTTCCAGTTCGTCTTCGAGTGCTTCAATCTCTTCAAGGTCATCTTCATTCCCGTCTTCTCTATGACTATCTGCTTTATCTGCAGTTCGGCTTGATAGTTGCCCCTCTAAATTGCCAATGCGCTGATTCTTTTCCGAGAGCTCTTCGCTGAGATGGTTAATTGTCTGTTGGGCCTCTTTTAAAGAATCCAGTAATTTATTTAACTCCAGATGAATCCCATCATCCTGGAGTTTGGGGATGAGCTGCTTTAAGGAGTTTAAGGCCTCGTCAATCCCTCTGCTGTCTGCCATCGAACCACTAAGCTTTTGCAGGAGGGAGGTTTTACGTTCATCAGAGATCGAGAATATATTGTTACGGTTGACAATAATCCCTTCTTGATTTTTATTCTCCCGGCTGAGCTTTTTAAGCTCACGATTGAGAGCTGATTTAAGAGAGCTGATACTTTTACGCCGTTTCTTTATGGCACTGGGCTCAGTTTCGTTCCATATCTCTTTTATCAGCTGCTCTACTGTAATGGACTGCTTGTTATTTAATGATTCTTGATCGGGGAAATGGCTCTTCAGGGCTGACAGAAAAGCGGCTTTCTGGGTACCAGCTTTGCAGGTCAGCTGACTCAGGGTCTCATTGAGGCCGTTTATGGTTATCAGGCTGGGCATGATGTTTTGTGTGGGGTGGATAATATTTGTCTAATAGGCTTAATTATACTATTATTATTACGGATTAGTTATCAAAATATCATGATAAACCAAGGCTTGTTATTATTATGGCACCAATTGTTATTGTTGATTCGCCAGTAAAGGCCGCGCTGTGCAGAGAATGTTTTGGCGGCGGGGCGGAGGTATTTCTGCTTGATCGTGAGTTGTTGACAGCGGTTCACAAATCCGTAAACCGGGCTGCAAATAAGCAGGATTTTGCACTGTCGGTGTTGGATGATGGGCATGAGATTTTAGCGGCTCTCAGGCGGGCGGCAGACGAAGATATATATATAGTCTTTGATTTTGATGCCGATGCCGATTATACGGCCTGGTTGCTGGCGGCCTTCTGCCGCCGGCAGAGCGGGCGGCGAAAACCTTTGACTCGCCTTTATCCCGTTGGCATGGGACGGCTGGAAATGGATGACGCCCGTCATAAGATACGGGTGGTTGAGGCTGAATCCGGGGTGAATGTCTATGTGCGCCGTCTTTTTGATGCCCGGCTGGGGGTTCATCTCCGCCGTTTGCTTGGCACCGCCAGGGGGCCGGCCGACCTGCCGCTTAATTTATCCAGTCTGACCGCAATATTTTCTCTTGCTGACCGGGAAGATGAAATAAAGGCTTTTGAGCCAGTCCCGAAATGGCAGATAATTGCTGATCTGCGTCTTGAGGGCCGGATCTTCAGTGTTCGGCTTGAGGAGGCCTACGATTTGACCTCAGATGGGTCTTTTCCGGAGGAGTCAGGTGCCGGCAAGCTGGCGATCAGCCTGCGCCAGGATAAATTTCTGGTGGAGAATGTTAAACGGCAGGAATTAGTCATTCCGCCTCCAGCTCCTTATCAACTCCCGGAACTGCTGCATGATGCCAAGGTATTTCACCAGTTAAACCCTCTTGATACCCTGGATATTCTGGGCCGTCTCTTTGACGGGGTAATGCTTGACGGGGAGGTGCGGGGGCTTATCTCTACTCCGCTCGTCGGTTGTGATGAGGAGAGTGTCGCTAACAGTCTGAGGCGTTTTGCCGAGCGGGCGGCAACTCTTTTTGACGGGGAGAAAATGGGTAATGATACCATTGAACCACTGGCGGAGTTGATCTTTCCCCTGTGGCCGGCCCTGGAAGGCCGCCGGCTGGCAGGGGAACTGACGGATAATGAGCGGCATATTTATGATATGCTGCGTCGCCGGGCGCTGGCTTCTCTGCTGCCGCCGGCCCTGGGTGAGAACATACGAATAGAAATTGCCGGCGGGCCGGAAACAATGTTTGCCCTTACCCTGCCAAGTATTACCACGCCAGGCTTTTTGGATATATGGCAGGGCAGAATTGCCAGGGACTTCCTTGAGCCTTGCCCGCTGGCGGCCATTGAGGCGGGGGCTGATGTCTGTCTGCTGGATTTAAGGGTAGAAAAAATGGGTGGTATTTCCGCTGAGCCCTATACCATTGAGAGCCTCCTCTCTGATCTGGCGGATTTTTCCATTGCCCCTCAGCGGCCGGTTCTGAGAGCTCTGCAAGCCATGCTGGAGAGCGGTTATATTGACTGCGGCGGTAATGGCTTTTTGCGTCCTACGCCTGTCTGTCGTCAGGTGGATGCCATTATGAAACGGGCCTTTCCACAGATGCAGGGGGTTAATCTTTCCGCCTATATTGAGCAGACTATTAGTGAGGTTACAGATGGTCGTAAAGATCTTGATTTTGCTCTGAAACAATTCGAGCAGACCCTCATGATGTACGGGAAGAGCCTGATTAAGCGGAAGTTGACGGTTAAGGTGCGGCCCCGGAAAAGGACTTCCAGGCGGATTATCAAGCAGTCGTCTCTAAGGCCCACGGCTTTGGATGAGGTGCTAGATTCCACCCCGGATTCCGGCGCGGCAGACGGGACGGGGATGTTACCCGCGGAGGCGGTGGAGTTAGAGGCGGAAGAGGTTGTTGCGCCGGGCTCGTCAATGGAGGATGCCGGGGCTGTCGATCTGGTTGAAACGGAGGCGGAACCTGTCGATGGAGGCGAAAATATTACGGCTGATGACGATATATCGGCCGCCGCGGAATATGAGGAGGAAAGCCCGACTGCCGACGTATTGCTTGAGGATGGCGGGGAAGGGGAAACAGCCGCTGACAGCTGGTCTGCCGAGTTAAGTAATGTATTGGAAGAGGCTCTGGAAGAGAAGGAGGGGGATGATAAGGAGATGGGTCAGCCGCCCGTTTCTGAGCTGATCGCCACTGAGCAGAGTAAAAACTGTTCGGTCTGCGGAGCGTCTATGTTGTTGAAAAAAGATTCATTCGGCAAATTTTGGTTCTGCTCCGCCTTTCCGGCCTGTCGTCATACTGAAAATTATAGTGAGGCCGCGGCCTTAGACATACTCTGCCCATTATGCGGCACGGCCCGGCTGATCGAGAAGCGAACCCCGGCTGGTAAGAGTTTTTACGTCTGTCCGGCGGCAGAGTGCGAATTTATGGCCTGGTCAAGACCGCATGATGTGCCTTGTCAGATTTGCGGTTCTCCCTATCTTGTTGAAAAAAAGGGGACAGGCGGTCGTCTCAGCCTGCGATGCCCCAGAGCGGAGTGCGATTATGTTTTGCCCCTTGCCGGCGATAGTGAAGTTATCTCCCCGCCTCCCGTGGATAAACCTAAAAAGAAGATTAGAGTCCGCCGGGTGGCTAAGGGCAGTGCCAGAAAACGGGTGCGGGTCGTGCGCCGCAAAAAATAAACAACCTGGCCAATCTTGCCAACAGTGGAAAAAGGAGCTAACAGTATGCCGATTTACGAATTTTTTTGTGCTGGTTGTAACACTATATTTAATTTTTTTTCCGCCCGGATAAACACCTCTAAAACTCCCCAATGCCCAAAGTGTTCCAAGCCCCTTTGCCGTCAGATGTCAACCTTTGCCACCATTGGCCGGGCCAGGGAACCGGAGGAAGCGGGTCTGCCGGATATTGATGAGAGCAAAATGGAGCGCGTCTTGGAATCTTTAACCAGGGAGGCGGGAAATATTAACGAAGACGACCCACGGCAGATGGCAGGAGTTATGCGTAAATTTACCGAGCAGACAGGTCTGGCCTTAGGTGAGGGGATGGAGGAGGCCTTGGCCAGGATGGAAGCGGGTGAGGATCCAGACAAAATTGAGGCGGAGATGGGTGATATTCTTGAGGATGAAGATCCCTTAAGCATGTTCGCGAAAAAGGCCGGGCGCTCCGTCCGGCGAGCCGCCCCTCAACGGGACGAGACTCTTTATGAACTGTAGTAGTAACCGTTCAGCAGAGGCAATAAATTACCCTCAACTCGTAAACTGTAACCGTTCAGGAAAGCGTAGACTCCGGATGTGCCCCAGCTCGGAGTCTTCGCTTACCTCGTTCGTTTCGGCCCCCGAAGCAGGTAAGCGGAGCGAAGCGTAGACTCCGACCTGTTGTACGTGAGGGGGCCGAAACGGACGAAGATGGGGTGCAGGTGAACGGTTACCTGTAGTACAATGGGGGCTGATGGAGCGCTTATCTTACAATTAATGGATGGATTTGATATAGTTGATTATTTGTCCGGCCAGTTGTCTGTTGTCGATGAGAATTGATAACTCGTGATTACGGGCCAGGGCTGAATGGGTAAAATTGTGACTGCCGACAAAGGAAAACCGGTGGTCGATAACCACGATCTTGGTGTGGGTTGTGATATTGGGAGTATCAAAACGCACCTCTATGTCGTTTCTCCTCAGGCGCCGCGCTGTTCTTTTGTTGTCCTTGTTGATATCTTTATCATATCCCGACTTTTCTAATAACACCTTTATTGTTACCTTGCGTTTCCTGGCCTTAATCAGGTCATTTAATATGATGGCGGCCCTGTTGCGGGGGGATTTGGTGATCTTGAACAGGAACATTGAGATATCTATTTCTCGATGGGCATGGTTGATAAAAGCACGCAGGGTATCGTAATAGGCCTGGTCGGCCAACATAACTACCTGTCCTGGATAGGTAGTTATGCGTGCCATCACCCGCAGCCGGCTGCCCGCGGCTGAGGTCTTGTCGCCGAACTTGAAATTGCCGGCCCCGGAGATGGTTATATACGGCCTTACCGCCTCAAAGGTGCTGGCACCAATGGCCTTGGTGCGCCGCAGTTCCTTCAGGGACTTGAAAGGCCCATGAACACGCCGATAGCGGATGATGGCCGCTGCCCGGTTCTTACCGATGAATGGCAGCTTCTGCAACTGGCCGGCGCTGGCGGTGTTGATGTTGAGCTGTCCTTCCAGAGCCGTTGCCGGGCGAGCGGCCAGACCGAGACAGAGGAGGCCGGCTAACAATATTATTTTGAGTTGTTTCACTGTTGTTACTCGGCGGGCCACCAGGCGGGGGATAACTGGCGCATGATGTTGAAACCGCCGCCTAACACGAGATTATTAGTTTGGCCTATGCTGGCAAGGTAACGCTGTATCTCGGAAGACCTGGTACCGGCATCGCAGATAATAATCATGGTCTTGTCGGTGGGAATTTCCGCTGTCCGCTGCCGTACCTCCACATAAGGAATGGTGAGCCATAGATCCTTAAATTCATCCTTAAAGAGCTTGGCATCCTTGGGGTGGCGGATATCAAGCGCCAACCAGTCCGGCTGGCTGCTGCTGTCCTCCATCCAGGCCATGAAGAGATCGAGATCAACGGTGCGCAGACGGCCGTCGATGAGGTTGTCCGCCACGTTGGCGGCGGCATTCAGGGCATCGAGAGCGGTGGCAAAGGGCGGGGCGTAGGCCATTTCCACGTTGCTGAAGTCCTCGACGGTGGCGCCTTTGGCGATTAAGGCCGCCGCTGTATCTATTCGGGTCAGTACCGCGTCGTTCATGGGCCCGAAGCCCTGCACCCCAAGTACCTGTCGGGTTCGTTTGTCAAAGACCATCTGCAGGGGAATGACGGCGTGAGTGGGGAAAAAATGGGCCCGGTCAGTCTGGGCGGTGATTACCCGGTCGGCATCAAACCCGGCGGCCAGGGCCGATTCCAGGCTGAGACCGGTACTGCCGATGCTCGACTCAAAGGCCTTCATGATAAATGAGCCCACCACGCCCGTGAATTTACTGGGAATACCGCCCAGATTGTCGGCCACGACCCGGCCTTGGCGGTTGGCAAGGGAGCCAAAGGGGGCCACTACCTTTTGTCCTGAGATGAGGTTGGTGGTCTCAATGCAGTCACCAGCGGCGTATATATTGGGATCGGAGGTCTGCAAGCGGTTATTGACGACTATGCCTCCTCGAGGCGTTACCTGCAGCCCGGCCTCGATGGCCAGATCGGTTCGGGGGTGAACACCGACTGCCATGATGACAAGATCAGTCTCTAAACTGCGCTTGTTGCTGGTAACCTTATAACCTCCCTCAACCTCTTCAATCTTCTGGACGTTTTCGTTGACATGAACCTGAATGCCATTCTGACGTAGATGGTTGGTGAGCATCATGGCAAAGATACGATCCACGGCTTTAGGCAGGATCTGGGGCATGAATTCAATAATTGCCGTCTCCACCTCCCAGAGGTCGGCAAATGATTCTGCCATCTCCAGGCCAATGGCACCGCCGCCGATGACCACGGCCCGGCCAACCTGCCCCTTGGCCAGCTTGTCTTTAATGGCAATGGCCTGGTGCATATTGCTGACATAGTGGACACCGGGCAGGTCAGCTCCGGCGATGGGAGGCTGGTTGGGAGCGGCCCCGGTGCAGATAACCAGCTTGTCATAAGGCATGGAGCCTGCTTCGCCGCTGTCAAGATTGGTAAAGTTGATTGTTTTGTTTTGGCGGTCGATTTTGGTGACCTCCGTTCTGATCATCACTTTAACCCCCTTGGCGTTGCTGAAGAACTGCGCGTCTCTGAGGACATGGAAACTGGTTGAACGGAGTTCCTTCTCGTCGGAGACATCGCCGGAGACATAATAGGGAATTCCGCAACCGCCATAAGAAATAAGGTTATCCATATCTATAATGGTAATTTTCGCCTCCGGGTTTAATCTCCGCAGACGGCAGGCTGTTTTGGGCCCGGCAGCTACAGCGCCGATGATTACAATATTTTCCGCCATTATATTTCTCCTGTTAAATGATTTTAAGATATGAGAGTTAATAATAAACTTAAATTCATATACCGCAAATATTGGGGATGTCAATTTATCCGCTTAAAAAAAAATATTGTAATTGCTCAATAAGCCATAATCTGTCAGGTCTTTTGGTACCACGATGTATGAAGAGACTGGGCGGATAAAAAGAAAAAAATTTGTTGACAAAGAAACAATCGGTGGTAAATTCGTTTGCTGAATTAGTATTCATTTTATAATTGTTTTGTTGTCAGGTAAGTCATCGGTCTTACAGGAGGCTGTTTCTTGCTTGATGATTAGGCGTTTTTATTTAATTTTATATCCTAAGGAGGAAACGCAAGATGTCTAAGCATGATACGCCCTTATTGGACGAACTCGAGAAAGGCCCATGGCCGAGCTTTGTCAGCGACATCAAACGCCAGGCTGAGAAGAAACCCGAGTGCTGGGATATTCTCGGACAGTTGGAGTTGTCCTACGAAGAGAAGATTACTCACTGGAAGCACGGCGGCATAGTTGGTGTTTTTGGCTATGGCGGCGGTATTGTCGGCCGTTACTCAGATATGCCGGATCGTTTTCCCGGTGTGGCTCATTTTCATACGGTTCGGGTCAATCAGCCCTCCAGTAAGTTCTATTCTACCGCCAAATTGCGGGCCATCTGCGATTTGTGGGAGAAATATGGCTCCGGTATGACCAATATGCACGGTTCCACCGGTGATATGATTCTGCTTGGAACTACCACTGAGCATCTGGAGCCCCTGTTCTATGACCTGACTCATGAACTGAAACAGGATCTGGGTGGTTCCGGTTCCAACCTGCGGACTCCCGCCTGCTGTCTGGGCAAGGCCCGTTGTGAGTGGTCCTGCTTTGATACCCAGGCCATCTGCCATCATCTGACCATGCATTATCAGGATGAGGTTCATCGTCCGGCCTTCCCGTATAAGTTTAAATTCAAGTTCTCCGGCTGTCCCAATGACTGTGTAGCCTCCATTGCCCGTTCCGATCTGTCGGTAATTGGTACCTGGAAGGATGACATTCAAATCGATCAGGCTGCGGTTCAGGCCTATATCAAGGGCGAGTATAAAGTCAACGGCGGTGCTCATGACGGCCGTGACTGGGGCCCATTCGATATCGATAAAGAGGTTCTGGCCCTTTGCCCCACCAACTGCATGCGCATGAATGGTGACGAGCTGCAGATCCAGACCTCCGAGTGTACCCGTTGTATGCATTGTATCAATGTTATGCCGCGGGCCTTAAAGCCTGGTAAGGAGCAGGGCGCGACTCTGCTGGTAGGCGCTAAGGCCCCCATCCTTGATGGTGCCCAGTTTGCCACTATGATTGTTCCCTTTATCAAAATTGATCCCGAGAATGAGTTCCAGGAGGTCATCGACTTCATCGAGAATATTTGGGATTGGTGGATGGAGAATGGCAAGAATCGGGAGCGGACTGGTGAGGCCATTCAGCGTATTGGTCTGCCGTCCTTCCTCCAGATTATGAATATTGAGCCCATCCCGCAGCATATTAAAGAGCCGCGCTCTAATCCTTACGTGTTCTGGAAAGAGGAAGAGGTTGAAGGCGGTTGGGATCGTGATATCAGGGAATTCCGTAAACGTCACGCTCAATAATTTTTGTTTTAGATATAGGTATTATATTAATCTTAGTTTTTTCTTATATATAAAGGAGGTTAGATATGGGTTACGATCCGGCAAATCCGATGCAAGATAGAATCACTGATATCGGTCCGCCCCATTATGAGCAGTTTTTCCCGCCCGTTATTAAGGCTAATTATGGTAAATGGAGTTATCACGAGATTCTGGCTCCGGGTGTCCTTGTGCATGTCGCTGAGTCCGGCGATGAGTGTTATACCGTTCGTTGTGCCTCTGCCCGTCTCATCAGTATTGAGCTGATTCGTGAGATGTGCGATGTGGCCGACAAACATTGTGACGGTTTCCTGCGCTTCACCACTCGTAACAATGTTGAGTTTATGACCGACTCCAAGGACAGGTGCGATGCTTTGATCGCCGAGCTGAAGGAACGCAGCGCTCGTCTGCCCATTGGCGGTACAGGTGCCTCTATTTCCAATATGGTTCATACCCAGGGCTGGGTTCATTGTCATACCCCTGCTACTGATGCCTCAGGTGTGGTTAAGGCCGTTATGGATGAGCTCTTTGAGTATTTCACCTCTATGAAACTTCCGGCCCAGATTCGTGTTGCCCTGGCTTGTTGCCTCAATATGTGTGGTGCTGTTCATGCCTCTGATATAGCGGTACTTGGTGTTCATCGTAAGCCGCCCATGGTTGATCATGACGCTATCACCGGTCTCTGTGAGCTGCCGCTTGCTATTTCCGCCTGTCCGCTTGGTGCTGTTAAACCCAAGAAGGTTACCAACAGCAAGGGTGAAGAAATTAAATCTGTGCAGGTAAACGCCGAGCGTTGTATGTTCTGTGGTAACTGTTACACCATGTGTCCGGCCATGCCTCTTGCTGATCCTGATGGTGACGGTATTGCCATCCTGGTTGGCGGTAAGGTCTCTAACGCCAAGAGCGCTCCTAAGTTCTCGAAGCTGGTTATTCCTTTTATTCCCAATAACCCTCCCCGTTGGCCTGAAGTTACCTCAGTAATTAAGCATATCGTTGAGGTTTATGCCAAGGATGCCTATAAGTATGAACGGCTTGGCGAGTGGGCTGAGAGGATCGGCTGGGAGAAGTTCTTTGAAAAATGTGATATTCCCTTCACCATCAAGAGCATTGACGATTATCGTCTTGCTTACGATACCTGGAGATGTACCACGCAGTTCAAGTTTACTAATCATATCAAGTAATATATTATATCCTGGAGTTTGAGGCGGTTCCAAGTGAGCTGTCTCAAACTCCTATAGCGTAATTTAATGAGGAGTACACGCAAATGGCTTTAAGTAAGGAAGAGCTCAAAGAGGCAATATTGGCCAAGGCTGCTAAATCTCCGAAACCACAGCTTTATGTTAAAGACTTTCATGCCTGTGATCCTGATTCCAAGGCTCGGGCGGTTAAGAATGCCGCCAATGAGCTGGTTAAGGAAGGTAAGATGGTTTTCTGGTCCAGCGGCAGTACTACTATGTACGCCCTTAAAGACCGGGCCAAGGACGAAGAGCATCGTAGTGCTTAATTTTTAGTTAAGCTTAGGACAAAAAAGGCAGCGATTTTTATCGCTGCCTTTTTTTTGTCGTCAATAAATTATTTTGAATCGCAGAATATCGAACAAGGAATGTCGAATCTCTATTTTTTTGAACTTCTTTATTTAAGTGCTTCAGCCGCTTTCTTTTCGTAACGGTGGAAATAGGTGACGTGCTTAAAAGATTTGTGGATATTGGCAATGGTGTTATAGCTGTCAGCCGCCTTTTCCTTATCATTAATCTGCAGATACAGTTCAGCTAAGGTCTCCAGGCTGTTAACCGTGCCCTGAGGATTACGGGTTTTGTTGTAATCATCAACTAACTCTATGTAAAGCTTAATAGCTTCGCTGTATTTTGACCATTGGCTGTAGATTTTGGCCTTTTTCTCTTTGATGCAGATAAGGGAGAATGTGTCCTTTGAAGAGGCACATATTGCTTCGGCGCTGGCACAATGTTTAAGGGCCTGCTCGTAATTTTCATTGCCTAAACAAATATCGGCTAACTGCATGGAGGCGTTGGCCATTCCCTTCTCGTCATTATCCTGTTCAAAACCCAGTAGGGCGTTATGAAAGGCCGCAGCGGCCTGGGCGGATTCCTTGTCATTTAAAAAAGCCATTCCCTGCTCGTAATCCTGCTGTGCCTGACTCTTTTCCTCCTCTTTTTCTACTGCCGGAAAGCCGCTGAGGCTGGATGTATCAGTATTACTCTGACTCATTATTTTCTCCTTTTTCTTTTTCATCAATTCGTTTCAAGGCCTCTTGAGCTATTTGTTTAACTGTTGTAGTCCGTGGTCTGCCGTGATGATAAACGACGACAAGGGCGTTGTCATCAAGCAGGTCTTTAATTTGGTTCTTAACCTCATCGGCCTGAATCAGACCGAATAATAAGGCCGCGTGGCCTCTGGTTGCCGGATCGGGATGCTTTAGCATATTAAACAGGCAGTAAAAGGGGGCATCGCGGATTATAGCCGGCCGGCGGCGGGCTATTTCCGATAAGGACCAGAGAACAGAGACCCTGGTAGCTGGTACCTGACGGAACATAAGCAGATGGCGGGCAAAGGCCCCGAATATATCGGTGCGCTCAGCAATTATAGCCCCTATGACTTCAACTAATCCCCAATGAGCGGCGGCGGAATCGGAGCAGGCCTCGTAAAGACGGTGGAGGAGGTCGCTGATTGCCCCTGAATGCCTGGTTGAGTAACGTCCACAGACCTGGGCTATAACGTTAATATAACGCATGCGCTGGTCATAATCGGGCTCGTAGAGGAGGCGCTGCATAAAACGAATGGTGCGCTTATCGTCAAAACACAAATCAACCAATGCCGCAACATTTTCTTCAGCCGTCAACTTTTTTACCATGAGTTTGGTGGCCCGTTGCTTCTGACGATCTGGTTTCCGTAAAGGCTCCATGGTCGGGATACTTACCGCTGCCGGGGAGGATGATGTGGTTGCGGTCTTTTCCCCCTTGCGGCTGATTTTGGCGGTTAGATCATTAATGTCACTGCTCACCCGCACAAAATACAGCACACCTCTCACCGCGCGGCCATCAAGGTTCCTGGTCTCAACAATCTGATGGGTTGGCTCATCGTAATTATCTAAGCGATTAGTGAGATAATCCTCGTCAGCGTCAAGATCCCAGGCCAGATCCCAATTGTCATCACAGGCCCGTACTAAACATTCCACCATGGCGGCACCGACATTGTGACCGGTGGGATCGCTGACATATAAGGCCCCGCATTGACAGCGGCCAAGTTTAAATTCATCCATCTTGCGCTGCTGCGGTTCAACTGGCGGAGAAATATTTTCGCCGCAAAAAGGGCACCAGGGCTTTACCGGCTGACTGTTACTTTTAGCCATTATAATTCTTGCTCTAAGGCTTCAACGAACTTTGACTCGGGCTGATAACCCTGGGCAATAGCCTTGTCCAGTTCGGCACGGGCCGCCGTATAGTCCTTGTTAAAATACAGGGCGACGGCGAGATTATTGTGGGCCATGGCGAAATCAGGGTTAAGTTCAACCCCTTTGCGGGCCGAACCCAGAGCCCCCTGATAATCGCCCTCAATAATTTGAGCTGAGGCCAGATTTACCCAGGCCATCCCAAATTCGGGGTCATGAACCGTAGCTTTCTGATAGGAGTTGATGGCCTCCTGGAAATTGCCTCGATGTTGATGGATTAAGCCGATATTGACATGGGCCTGAGCCGGTTTCACTAATTGAGCCAGGGCCTTTTTATTAAGGGCCAATGCCTTATCCAGGAGGCCCATTTCGAAATAAATTGCCCCGAGATTAACATATGATTCACTGGCCTGGTCATCTAACTCAATGGCCCTTTCTAATTTCTCGGCTGCTTCCTCTAAACGTCCGGCCTGGCGGTAAACCAGGCCAAGATGATGGTGGGCGCGTACTGAAGCTGGTGATTCTTTACACTCTCTCTCAAGATCGGCAATGGCACCGGCAAGTTCTGTGTCTGTTATTTTATTGGTCATGGTCTGTTCCTTTGTTGGTCTTATCGTTACCGCCTTCTTGGGCTTGCTGCCTGGGGCGGTTTGGGGGGAAGCCACTCTGTTGAGTCGGTGAGAGCCGTACAACAATGAGACAACTGGTAATCATGCTTTAGAACTTTTTCAAGGGCAGGACTGATAAACTTGTCTATTTTGCCTTTTTCTTTTAGTGGATGTCGGGGTATACTAAATGGCTTCTATTTACGGCTATGAGTTTAGGGAATTTGTTGCCCCTATTGAATAGACGTTACTTCTGGAACAGCGTGGGAATTATTCCCTTTAAGGTTGGAAAATATGATGAATCTTACAAAATGTACTCCTAAGGGGATTATGGTGGCCGGTTTAAGCGGCGGCTCGGGAAAGAGCGTGGCGGCGGTGGGGATTACCGCCGCCCTGACTGAGCAGGGGGTGCGGGTAGCCCCCTTTAAAAAAGGGCCGGATTATATTGATGCCGGCTGGCTGCAACTTGCCGCCGGCCGCCCATGTCATAATCTTGATCCTTATTTGATGTCAGCCGCGTTGATCAGGCACTCCTGTGGTAAGCATGCCGCGGGAACGCAACTTGCTATAGTCGAAGGGAACCGGGGGCTTTTTGATGGAGTTGATTTGAGCGGCAGTTATAGCAGCGCTGAATTGGCCGCTATTCTGCGACTACCGGTAATTTTGACCGTTGACTGTACCAAGATGACCCGGACTGTGGCCGCACTGGTGCTTGGCTGTCAGCAATTGGGCGGCGATATAAGGATTCGGGGACTGGTGTTGAACCGGATAGGCTCTCGGCGCCATGAACGGATTATTCGGCAGGCGGTGGAACATTATACCGATGTTCAGGTGGTGGGAGCGCTCCCACGTTTATCAACTGATGTCTTTCCGCAGCGCCATATCGGGATTACGCCCTGCCCGGAATACGCGGGAGCCGGGGAGGCGGTAAAAAAGCTGGCCGCCATGATTCGGGAACATGTAGATCTCGATGCGGTGCTCGCTCTTGCTGAGCCTGTGCTTGACGGCAGAGAGGAGACTGCTGCCGCTCCTCAGCGGCCTGACCGGGGGCGGGATGTGCGGATCGGGGTAATAAGAGACGCGGCCTTTCAATTTTATTATCCGGAAAACCTTCAAGCCCTGAATCAATGCGGGGCGGAGTTAGTTGAAATTAACGCTTTGCGGGCCGCCGCTCTGCCGGAGATAGACGGCCTTTATATTGGCGGTGGTTTTCCGGAAACCAGCTTGGCTCAATTAGCCGCCAACTCTGCTTTTCGGCATGACCTGCGTCAGCGGGTGGAGGACGGGATGCCGGTTTATGCCGAGTGCGGAGGCCTGATTTATCTCTGCGAAAGCCTGGAGATCGGCGGCCGAGCCTATGAACTTACCGGTGTCTATCCGGTAAGTTTGCGGATGGAGAAAAAACCGCAGGCCCATGGCTATACTATTTTGGAGGCCTTGGCGAATAATGCGGTTTACGCCCCCGGCTCAGTGATTAAGGGCCATGAATTCAGATACAGCAAGGTGTTAAGCAGCGCGGTGAAAAAAGAAAACATGGCCTTCGCGGTACAACGGGGGGTAGGCTTTGCCCATGGCCGCGATGGCCTGGTTTATAAGAATTGTCTGGCCCTCTATACCCATGTTCACGCTTTGGGAACACCGGAATGGGCCGAGGGTTTCGTGGGTCTGGTCAGGGAAAAGCGGTTTCATCAGAGCCGCTGAAACGCTTACATTTTGAAGGTGCCTGAGTGTGGTTTGTTGATGGGTTACGAATTTTCAGGGATCTGTGAAGATGATGGCCGCCCCCTGGCTCAGGGCCTTGGCGCTTTTGGCTCTGGCGCTTTTCAAGAGGCGCTGCACCGTGCCGCGGGAGATTTTCATCCGGTATCCGGCCTCCTCCTGGGTGAGAGCCTCCAGATCACAGAGGCGCAGGGTCTCCAATTCGTCTCTGCCCATGGGGATCTGATTCAGTCTGCCCATGGGGACACCGGTGGGCTTAAAGGCCTTGCCGCTCATGCGGCATTCGCAATGTCTTTGTTTTTTGGGACGGGGCATTTTATCAGAGGTCAGAGGTCAGAGGTCAGAGGTCAGAAGTCAGAGGACAGTATAGTTACCGCCTGCGGCGATTACAGCTACGGACTGTCGATTATCCGTATTCTGTTGTTACTGGACTACAGCACTGCTGCCTAATACTTTTATGGTAAGCTCCATTTTCAGGTCGTCGTCTAATTCGTTATCCTGCCAGTCTATGAAAGATTCCGTGACCCGGCTGAAGGCACCATTGTCCTTCTTGCATTTTGGGCAGATGGATTCGGCTTTGTCCCGGTACATGATTACCTTGCTGGCCGGTTCACCGTCTTTTGCCACGGCGGCCATTTTACGGCAGCCGCATTCAAGCCTGATTACCGCCACGCCCACGGCCTCGGGACTGCCCTCCATTATGCCGGCGACCATGGCCCTTTCAGAGCGTAAGGCTCTTTCTTCCTGTTTGTTAAGTCGTTTGTGTTCCTGTTTGGCCTGGTGTGATTTGTCCTGCTTGATTTTCATGTTATTTCCTTTTGAGTTGCCAGTCCTTCTGCTTTCCTGCTCTAATTTTAATGGCGGTTCCTTGAAAAATATTGCCAGCAGAATAAAAACTTGGTTCGTAAAGGTCAAGGCCAAAGTGTTGCCGGGGGTGTAAATTGTAATTTCAGCCCGGCTATTTTTTATTGACAAAAAAGATGCCTTGCATTATGTGGATATAGTACTTTAAGGGTGGAAGTTTATGGCAGCGTTTTTCGTTGTTATAGTTTTTAAAATTTTTTGGAGGAAAAGTTATGTGGAACGTAGAAGTTGACAAAGATAAATGTACAGGTTGTGAAGAATGTATTAACGCTTGTCCCGCTCAGGTTCTCGAATTGGTTGACGGTCACTCTGATCCGGTTAATATCGACGAGTGCTTAGGCTGTGAAACCTGCGTTGAGACCTGTCCGGAAGGTGCTATTACCGTAAGTGAGGACTGATTTATTCTATCTTCATAGGTTGCGCCTGCAGGCCTGTCTTCCACTTTTTTCGGGGGGCAGGCCTCTCTTGTTTGTAACTATTCAGCAAAGGCAACAAATTACCCGGAACTCGGAACCGTAACCGTTCAGGAAAGCGAAGACTCCGGATGTGCTTCAGCTCGGAGTCTTCGCTTACCTCGTTTGTTTTGACCTCCGAGTCTGTACTTCCTGTACGTGAGGAGGGCAGGTAAGCGTAGACTCCGAAACGGACGAAGATGGAGTGCAGCTGAATGGTTACTCTTGTTTTTACCGAAGGAGGTGTGGGGGACGAATTGTGTTGACAGGACTTAAACCAGGGGTGTCACGGCGGGTCTTTCATTTTGCGGCGGCCTTTGTCTGGAGTGCGGTGGGAATAATGCTCTTTATCCGCGGCAGTCTTTTTCTGCGCGGTGTCGGTCAGCTTTGGCTCTTGTTCCCGGCTATAGCCATTGGTACGGTGAAATCAATCTTCATGCTTGATAAGGCGGCGAGGGAGAATCTGCGCCGTTTGAGTACCAAGAACGATGGAAACTGCCTGGGCGGGGTCTATACCGTAAAGATGTGGGGGCTCATCGCCCTGATGATATTTCTTGGCTGGCTTCTGCGTACCTCCAGCGCTCCCCGCTCCCTGGTGGGGATTATCTATGCCGCCATTGGCTGGGCTCTCTTTTTCTCCAGCCGGGTACTATGGGATGGTTTCAAAAAAATAGCTTCTTAAGGTACTAAGCCCTTTGCCGGGTCTGTTGGTCGTCAGGATAAATTCATGTCCCTTTCATCATATAACAGTGTCTCCATCAATCTTACCGCCTTACGTCACAATTTCCAGTTAGTCAAAAAAATGGCCGGGCCGGATACCACGGTGCTGACCATGGTTAAATCCGATGCCTATGGACACGGCCTTGTGCCGGTTGCCGAGTCTCTGAGTGCCGCTGGTGCCGGTTATTTCGGGGTTGCCTCCCCCGAGGAGGGCGTCTCGTTGCGGCGGGCCGGGCTCAAGGGCACTATCCTTGTTCTCCTCGGCAGTGTCGAGGCGGAACCCTTAATTGATTATAATCTGACTCCGGTGGTTTTTGAGCTTGAGAATATCCGGGCTCTGTCGGCCGCGGCCGTGAGGCGGGCGGTTCAAATCGGGGTACATTTGAAGATGGATGTGGGGATGGGGCGCCTGGGAATTATGCCTGCGGAGCTCTGTGCCTATGTCAGAGAGATTGAAAGTCTGCCAGGGGTATATTTAGACGGAATTATGGCCCATTTCCCCCTCGCTGACACCGAGCGTCAGGGAATAACAAGGGCGCAGGATGAACTCTTCCGCCGAGAGCTGGATAAACTGTCCATTGGCCGCCGGGTTATGTGTCACATTGCCAATTCCGCCGCCCTTATCCGTTTTGCCGATACCCATCATGATATGGTACGTCTTGGTATTGCCCTCTATGGTTACAGCCCTCTTGCCGGCCCTCTGAAGCCCGCGGGGCTGGAGGCGGTCATGTCTTTGCGGAGCAGGGTGATTCAGCTCAAAGATGTTCCGGCCGGCTATGGCATAAGTTATGGCCATATATTTAAGACCAAGGTGCCGTCACGCCTCGCCGTTCTGCCGCTGGGGTATGCCGACGGCTATTTACGTTCTTTGAGCGGCCGGGCCTCGGTATTGATAAGAGGCCGCCGGGCGCCGGTCAGGGGGCGGATATGTATGAACGCCTGTGTGGCGGATGTAACCGAAATTCCAGGGGTTGAAAATGGTGATGAGGTGGTAATCATGGGACGGCAGCAATGGGGCGCGGCAGAGGACGAAATTACGGCCGATGAGATAGCGTCCTGGATGGGTACCATTAATTACGAAGTTCTCTGCCTCTTTGGCAGTAATAATAAACGGCGCTATATTTGATTATGATACGGAAACGCTTAAAAGAAATTTTGGATTGCTGCTTTGCGGCCGGGGTTAAAGAGGGGATTTGGCCGGCCGAAGCCGCCGCCTATACCATCGAGAAACCAAAACATGAGGGTCAGGGAGATTTTTCCACCAATCTGGCCCTGGTGGCCGCCGGTCGAACCCGGCAGAACCCCAGGGAGCTTGCCGGCCGTCTGTTAGAGATGCTGAACAAAGAGTGTGATCTGGCTGACAAGATAGAAATTGCCGGGCCGGGCTTTGTTAATTTTTTTCTTAAAAATGAGGTCTGGCAGGGGGTGCTGCCGGATATCTGCCGCCGGGATAAGGATTATGGCCCAGAGGCGGTGGGTGCCGGGAAAAAGGTACTGGTGGAATTCGTCAGCGCCAACCCCACCGGGCCGCTCAGTATAGGCCATGGCCGCCAAGCGGTTTTGGGAGATGCCATCAGCCGGCTCTTATCCGCCGTTGGCTTTGAGGTCAGCAGGGAGTATTATTATAACGATGCCGGCCGCCAGATGCGGGTGTTGGCCGCCTCTCTCCGAGCCCGTTATCTTGAGCTTTCAGGTGTGCCTTGTGAGCTGCCGGAGGATGGCTATCAGGGCGAGTATATCTATGATATTGCCAGGGAGCTGCTGTCCGAGGTTGGTGACAGTCTGCGGAACAGCGATGATTTGGCACCTTTCCAGAAGAGGGCGGAACAGGCCATATTCAAGGATATAAACGGCACCCTGGAACGTCTGGGAATTAAATTTGATAATTATTATAACGAGCATACCCTCTATGATAACGGTCATATTGATGATGTGGTGGCCAATTTACGGGCTCAGGGGCTGGTCTATGAAAAAGATGGGGCGGTCTGGTTCAAGACTTCCAGCTTCGGCCTGGAGAAGGATCGGGTAATTATCAAGAGCAGCGGCGAACCCACCTATCGGCTGCCGGATATTGCCTACCACCGGGAAAAATTCCGCCGGGGTTATGATTGGCTGGTGGATATATTTGGCGCTGATCATATCGCCACCGTACCTGATGTCATGGCGGGGATTAAGGCCCTGGGCTATGATCCGGATATGGTGACGGTGGTGCTGCACCAGTTTGTAACCTTGATGCGGGACGGAAAGCAGGTGAAGATGTCAACCCGCAAGGCCACCTTTGTTACCGTGGATGAGTTGTTGGATGAGGTGGGAGTTGATGTGGCTCGTTTCTTTTTCCTCATGCGCAAGGCCGATAGTCAGTTGGAATTTGATCTTGACCTGGCCACCCGGCAGAGTCAGGAAAATCCGGTTTATTATGTTCAGTACGCCCACGCCCGTTTAACGAGCATTATGAAACAGGCGGCGGAGAAGGGGGTGGCGGCAGGTGAACTGTCGGAGGCTCGTCTCGAGCTGCTTGTTCAGCCGGAGGAGTTGGAGCTGTTGCGCACAATGGCCGCTTACCCTGGTTTGGTACAAAAGGCTGCCGTGGATCTCGCCCCCCACCGTCTTGTTTTTTATCTCCAGGAGTTGGCCGCCGCCTTTCATAGTTATTATAATAAGCATCGAATTATTGACGCTGAGGATGTTGAATTGAGCCGGGCCCGGCTCTGGCTGGCGCATGGCCTGCGGATTGTCCTTTATAACGGCCTGACTCTTATCGGGGTGCAGGCTCCGGAGGTCATGTAAGGGGGCAATGGCGGCCAGGAAGAAAAAAAAGCCGCTTATCCGCCTTGAGATGGGCTGGGGCGGTCTCTGCGGCTTTGCCGTTGTTGCGTTTTGTCTTCTCCTGTGGATGTTTATTTTTGGGATATGGACTGGTCAGTCGGTGCTGCACGGGCCAACCGGAGTGGCGGATAAGGTTGCCGGCCTGAGCCATAAGGCGGCGCGGCTGTTGGCCGGCGGTGCGGGGCGGGGTGAAACGCGGATTAGACGGCAGGTGAAAACAGCGGCTGTGGCGCGGCGGGATGATACAAGTTCATTTTACGCCTTGAGAGTTGCCGCCTTTCGTCAAGAGGATGGGGCGAAGCGGGCGGTTGCAGAATGGCGGGCCAGGCGTTACGAGGCCTTTTACCTTAAACCCGGCCCGGATAGTAAATTATATATGGTTTATGTCGGTCATATTCCAGATTTAAGCGCGGCCAGAAAAAAGGCGGCCGCCATTGAAGAAGAGGGAGGCGGCCGGGTTTTTATCAATTTATTGTCTGCCGGACGCCGGGAATATCCGCCGCCGCGGAGGTAATAACAGCCGTCATACTTGTAAGTTATGATTAGAGATGCCAGAGTACCCGATGTCAGGGCCATATATGAACTGCTGAATAAATTTTCAGATAAGGGGCAGCTCCTAGGGCGTTCGCTGAACTCCCTCTACGATAATCTCCGGGACTTCAAGGTCTGGGAGGCCCCGGATGGCAGTGGTCTCTTAGGGGCCGTTGCCGCCCTCCATGTCTGCTGGGGGGAACTGGCTGAGATTCGTTCTCTGGCGGTAGCTGAAGCGTATCAGGGCCAGGGCCTGGGCAGGAGGCTGGTGCAAAGCTGCCTCTCCGAGGTCGGGATATTGGGGATAGAACGGGTCTTTGCCTTGACCTATGAGCCGGATTTTTTTATAAAAATGGGGTTTGAGCTTATCCCGCGGGATGAATTGCCTCATAAGGTCTGGAGCGAATGTCTGCAATGTCCCAAGTATCCGGATTGCAATGAGACCGCCTTGATTTGGCGCTCAGACGGCAAGGGGCAGCATTCATAGACACCGCCCGTTAACACCAGGGCCGGTTTGGTTAACGGGGCGTATTGTTATATGTCCGGAGGAGTTTGGGATTAGAAATTCCGCCTTTAAAATAATAGGAGTGAAATTTTCATGTTAAGCAATGTGCTAACCAAGGTTTTTGGCAGCAAGAATGATCGGATCTTAAAAAAATTAAGGCCGGTTGTTGAGCGGATTAACAGCTTTGAACCGGAAATCCAGAAATTGGATGATGCCGGTCTGAGAGCCAAGACCGTTGAATTTCGCGAGCGCCTGGCCAAGGGTGAGCCGCTGGACGATCTGCTGCCGGAGGCCTTTGCCGTGGTCAGGGAGGCCGGCCGCCGGGTTCTTGATATGCGGGCCTATGATGTCCAGCTGGTGGGCGGTATAATTCTCCACCAGGGATGTATCACCGAGATGAAGACCGGTGAGGGCAAGACCCTGGTGGCGACTATGCCGATTTACCTGAACGCCCTCTCCGGCAAAGGGGCGCATGTGGTAACGGTGAACGATTATCTGGCCCGCCGTGATGCCGAGTGGATGGGTGAGGTCTACCGTTTTTTAGGGATGACCGTAGGCTCCATTGTGCATGATATGGACGATGAGGCCAGGCGCGCGGCCTATAACTCCGATATAACCTATGGCACTAATAACGAGTTCGGCTTCGATTATCTGCGTGATAACATGAAGTTTGATGTGGGTGATTTCTGTCAGCGGGAGCTTAATTACGCCATTGTCGATGAGGTTGACAGTATTCTCATTGACGAGGCCCGGACGCCGCTTATCATCTCCGGCCCCTCGGAGTTATCCACTGGCCTTTATAATGAGGTCAATAAGATTATGCCCCGTTTCAAGGTTGATGAGCATTACACGGTGGATGAGAAAGACCGCCAGGCCTCATTTACTGAGGAGGGCATTGCCCTGGCAGAGGAGATACTCCAGGTTAGTAATCTCTATGAGCCCAAGAATATTGATTATCTCCATCACCTAAACCAGTCCCTTAAGGCCCATGCCCTCTTCAAGCGGGATGTGGATTATATTGTTAAAGACGGCGAGGTGGTTATTGTTGACGAATTCACCGGTCGTTCCATGCCGGGCCGCCGCTTCAGTGACGGCCTGCATCAGGCCCTGGAGGCCAAGGAGGGGGTTAAGGTGGAGCAGGAGAATCAGACCCTGGCCTCCATCACCTTTCAGAACTTTTTCAGGATGTACGATAAACTGGCCGGAATGACCGGCACCGCCGATACCGAAGCGGCGGAATTTAAAACGATATATAAATTGGACGTGGTCATAATCCCCACCTTTAAGCCGGTGACAAGGGATGATTATGCCGATGTCGTTTATAAAAACGCGGCGGCTAAATATCGGGCGGTGGTCAGAGAAATTAAGGAAATGCACGAAAAGGGCCGTCCGGTTCTCGTCGGAACGATTAATATTGATATATCTGAGCATATCTCCAATATGCTGAAAAAAGAGAATATTCCCCATGAGGTTTTAAACGCCAAATATCATGAGCGGGAGGCCGAGATTATCGCTGAGGCGGGTCAGAGGGGCAGGGTTACCATCGCCACTAATATGGCGGGGCGGGGTACTGATATCAAACTGGGCGAGGGGGTTGCTGAGCTGGGCGGTCTGCACATTCTTGCCACCAGCCGTCATGAATCACGCCGGATTGATAATCAGCTCCGAGGGCGCTCCGGGCGGCAGGGCGATGCCGGTTCCTCAAGATTCTATCTATCCCTTGAGGATGATCTGCTGCGGATATTCGGTTCCGACCGCATATCAGGGATCATGGAACGTTTAGGGATGGAAGAGGACGAGCCCATTGAGCACTCTATGATTACCAGGGCCATTGAGAACGCCCAGCGCAAGGTGGAAGGCCATAACTTTGATATTCGGAAACATCTGTTGGAATATGATGATGTAATGAATAAACAGCGGGAGATTATTTACGCGCAGCGGCGGATCGTGCTGCAGGGTGAAGACATTAAGGATATGATCCAGGAGATGGTAACCGATGCCGCCGCGGCTATAGCCGCTGCGACTGTTAATGATAATATACCGGCGGAGGATTGGGACTGGAAGTCGGTCTCTGAGCGGATGCGAGAGATGTTTGGGGCCGAAATTGAGATAACCGAGGATGAGCGGCTGGCCATGGACGGCGAAGCCCTGACCGAGCGTCTGCGTCAGGAGGCAATCAAGGCCTATGAGGCCCGGGAACTGGAGGTCGGCAGCGAGAATATG
>DRPV01000208.1 GCA_011330685.1 Desulfobacterales bacterium | reverse complement strand
TTGGTACGCTCGCGGGAGACGGTTTCAATATAGAAGGCCTCTAAACGGCCGTTCTCTAACATGGCGATTCGGCATTCCTCCGGCTCCTCGGCATTGATGAGTAATTTATATACGTCTTCCTTGCTCTTGCCTGAGGATGCTTTGGAGGCCTTTGGGGCTGCCTTTTTGCCCTTAGCCGTCTCTTTGGCCGGCCGGGATTTGGTCTCTTTTGTTTTTTGAGTTTTTTGAGTCTTTGGGCTTTTGGGGCCTTTTGCGGGGGCAGCCCCCTTGGGCCGGGATTTTGCTTTAGCTTTTTCCTTAGTCTCGGCGGTTGACTCCGGTGAGCCGGAGTCGGCGTTTGTCTCAGGGGTGGTCTCGGAGGGGGCGGGCTGCCTGCTGGTCTTTTTGGCCGCCCGGCCCTTTGGTTTAGCGGGGCCGCCGGAAGACTTGCGAGCCCCGGAAGCGGCCGGCTGTTTTTGGTTTTTTACCGGCTCTGTCTGTTGTTCTTCATTTTGTTCCTGGTTCTTTGTTGCCTTTTCTTCGCTCATTGGTTTCCTTTGCCATCGTCCAATATTTCAGGTCTCGATGTCTCGTTAGGGTAATTTGGGCAGTTTCGGCCAGTCTCTCAAGGGTGGTTAAGACCCATGTCTTTTCATAATTCAGGGTTAGACTGATATCATCGCTGGTACATGGCCGACGCTTTAAAAGTTCAATTATTTCATTTGGGTCATTCGGTCTGGCGGTCTTGTGACCTGCCGGGCCGGGGTCTTGCCCCCTGGCGATAATTTCAACATCGCCGGGTAATCTTGCCGCAATCCGCTCTAACTGCGGGCGGCTTAAGGGGTGGGCACCGGCCTCAAGGGGCGGGCGGTCAACGGTATTAAGCTGGATTTTATCCGGTCTAATGCTGTCAACGGCACGTTCTAAGGCCTTAATGTCATCTTCAGTGTCATTTATCCCCTCGCAGAGAAGAATCTCCAGCCATAATTTACCGGAATATTCTTCTTTAAAAATTTTAATCCCCTCGGTAATTATATCAATATCAAGCCCCGCTGCCGGTCGGTTCAGGGTCTGAAAGCTTGCCGGGCGGGCCGTGTCAAGGGAGGGGATGATTATGTCGGCCGCCATGAGTTCCTGCCGAACCTCAGGCCGATGAAGCAGCGAACCATTGGTGAGAACAGCCACCGGCTTGGAACTGTGGTTCTTGATATGGCGGATAATTTGGCCGATACCGTTATGCAGGGTCGGTTCGCCACTGGCCGTAATGGTGTATATATCTAATTCCGTTTCGCCTTCATCCATCAGGTGCCGGTCTAACTCAGTGATAATATCGACGGTGGGGATGTATTCCCGCCGTTGGCAGGTTCTGACCTTTTGGCGGTTTATTTCGCAATACACACAGTTGAAGGTACAAAAGCCGGGGACAAGATCAATGCCTAAGGAGAGGCCTAAGCGGCGTGAGTTAACTGGCCCGAATATATTCATGATTTAGTAACTATTTAGCAGGGTCAACAAATTTCCCTAAACTGGTAATCGTAACTGTTTAGGAAAGCGAAGACTCCGGATGTGCCCCAGGTTCGTTCGTTTCGGCCCCGAAGCGTACCCGTTGTACGTCAGGGGGGCGAAACGGACGAAGATGGGGTGCAGCTGAACGGTTACATTATTTGTATAACAGTCAGCTCCTTAACCTGGATAGTAAAGGGGCGTAGTTCGCTTTTTGTAAAAAGATCTTAGATTATAAATAGTCAATTACTGATTTTTACTCAATATCAAGAGCCAAGAAACTACCATTATTTCCTGGGGATGTCAAGATTTAGCGCTTGACAGTGACCGGGATGACACGTAAATTAGAACGATTTGTTACCGATTTGCTTAAATTAATCGTAAGCGATCAATAAAACCACACTCTATTAAAAGGTGATTCCCCGCCGAGCTCTAAGCGCTTGTCTTGCGGGCATCATTCATATAATCCACAGGGAGATGTTAGATATGCGTAGTGATATTATTAAAAAAGGCCTGGAGCGGGCTCCGCATCGTTCATTGATGAAGGCCATGGGCTATACGGACGAGGAAATTTCCCGGCCGCTCATCGGCATTGCCCACGCCCATAACGAGATTATTCCCGGCCATATTCATCTTGACAAGATTCTGGAGGCGGTGAAGACCGGCGTCCGTATGGCCGGCGGTACTCCCATTGCCTTTGCTACCATAGGTGTCTGCGATGGTATCGCCATGGGGCATACCGGGATGAAGTACTCCCTGGCCAGCCGGGAGGTTATCGCCGATTCGGTGGAGATTATGGGCATGGCCCACCCCTTTGACGCCATGGTCTTGATTCCCAATTGTGATAAGATTGTTCCCGGTATGCTCATGGCTATGCTGCGCCTCAATATTCCGGCTCTCATGGTCAGCGGCGGCCCCATGCTCACCGGCCGTTTTCGCGGCCAGGATACTCACCTTGTTACGGTCTTTGAGGGTATCGGCAAGGTTAAATCCGGCCAGATGGATGAGAGTGAGCTGGCGGAGCTGGAAAACGCGGCCTGTCCGGGATGCGGTTCCTGCGCCGGACTGTTCACCGCCAATTCCATGAACTGCCTCACCGAGGCCCTGGGCCTGGGGCTGCCGGGTAACGGTACGATTCCGGCGGTGGACGCGGCCCGTATCCGGCTGGCCAAGACGGCCGGGATGGCGGTGATGGATCTGCTGGCCAATGATATTAAACCCCGTGACATTGCCACTCGTCAGGCCTTTGAAAACGCCATGGCCGTTGATATGGCCCTGGGCTGCTCCACCAATACCGTCCTTCATATCCCGGCCATCGCCAGGGAGGCGGAGGTTGATCTGCCCCTGGAGACCTTTAACGAGGTAAGTGCCAGAGTACCGCATGTCTGCAGTCTGATTCCCGGCGGCAGTCATAGTATGCAGCAGTTAAATGATGCCGGCGGGGTGCAGGCGGTAATGGCGGAGCTTTCCACCCTCCCCGATACCATTAATCTCGAGGTGATGACTGCCACCGGCAAGACCATGGGTGAGAATCTGAAGACGGCGGCGGTACGGGACCGTGAGATTATTAAACCAGCCGCTGCCCCCTATCACAAGATCGGCGGCATTGCCATTCTCTTTGGCTCCCTGGCTCCCGACGGCGGGGCGGTTAAACAGTCCGCCGTCACCCCGGAGATGCTGGTGCATTCCGGCCCGGCCCGGGTTTTTGACTCCGAGGAAGAGGCCCAGGAGGCCATCCTCGGCGGTAAGATTAACCCCGGAGATGTGGTTGTGCTGCGTTATCTCGGCCCCAAGGGCGGCCCTGGAATGCCGGAGATGCTCTCCCCCACCTCGGCCATCATCGGCATGGGTCTGGGGAACTCCGTCGCCCTGATAACCGACGGCCGTTTCTCCGGCGGTACTCAGGGGGCCTGTATTGGTCATGTCTCGCCGGAGGCGGCCCTGGGAGGCCCCATCGCTCTCCTGCGTGAGGGGGATATAATTAAGATTAATATCAAGGAGCATCGCCTGGATATGGAAGTGGCGGAGGATGAATTAGCCCGCCGCCGTCAGCAGTGGCAGCCCCCGGAACCTCGGATTAAAAAGGGCTATGCGGCTCGTTATGCCAAAATGGTAACCTCCGGGAGTACCGGCGCAGTGTTAAAGGATTCGTAATACTTACTGACTGGATCATCGGAGCCTGCAGAGGAGTTATTGCGGCAGGGAAAGATGGCTCGGCCCTCCTGCACCTGTTTGGGATTTTACCTCTTGCAGCTACTTTGCTGAACAGACTAATTATTTAAAATATGACGTGCGCCTGATTACTTTTATATATGCCTTTATCGGCCTGGGATATCTTGTCCTGTCGGCAGTGCCGGTTTGGGCCGGGATGGCCGATATACCCTGGGAGGTGAAGGCGGATAAAATGTCCCGTTTCACCAATCCTGAATGTCTCGTGGCCGAGGGGCATGTAGTTATGACCCGCAAACAGGGGACGGTGAGCGGTATAACTCCGGCTGTAGCCGCCTCTAAGTCTCTGACTATTCACGGAGACTGGCTGCGTCTTGAGAAGGGGAATCTAATCAAGGCGCGGGGCCATGTGGTGCTTGACTCTGTCGATGAACATATAACCGCCGAGATGGCCGATCTCGATTTGCGTAATCATACCGGCACCCTGCGCCATGCCACCCTCTACTTTCCCAAACGTCATGTCTATCTTGCCGGGGAAGAGGTGACCAAAACCGGGGAGTTGACCTATTATCTGCGGGACGGCTGGATTACCAAATGCGACCCGGAGGCCGGCAAGGCCCCGCCCTGGAGTTTTGGCTGGAGCCGGGCTCATATTACCGAGGAGGGCTTTGCCCATTTTGTGAACGCCACCCTGCGGGTAAAGAATGTGCCGGTACTTTATTCCCCCTATTTTGCCTTTTCCACCAATCAGCATCGCAAGACCGGCTTTTTGATGCCGGAGTTTTCCCAGGGCAGCCGTGACGGCAGCGGAGTTCTGGTACCCTTCTTTATCAATCTTTCACCGAGTCAGGATATTACCCTCTATGGCGGCGGTTTGAGTAAAAGAGGGGTCATGGGCGGTATGGAGTATCGTTATGTCCATGATAAAAATTCAAAGGGCACGCTGGCCTTGAATTATCTCCATGACCGCTTAAAGGATACCGCGGCAGATGATTATAAATCGGATGGAATTTACCGCACCATCGAGAACCGTTATTGGCTGCGCGGCAAGATAGATCACGCCTTCCCTGATGGCTGGCAGGGGCGGGCCGATATTGATCTGGTCTCTGACCGGGATTATCTCCAGGAGTACAGCGACGGAATTCTGGGCTTTACCAAGAGTGATCAACGCTTTAATAAGGCCTTTAAACGCGGTTTTGAGTCAAAAACCACCCTTGTTCGTTCCAACACCCTGCAGCTTTCCAAATCATGGGCAAGCATGAGCTTAAACGGAGAACTGCGGACGGTGGATGATACCACCTCAACCCCCTCCACCCATCATCTCTGGAGTCTGCCTCATATTACCTTTGACGGCCGCACGCCTCTGCTGCGCTATCAGGCCGGGGCCGGGGCTCTGCGCTCTTTTGCGCAGGCAACCGATATTCTGTGGAATACGGATTTTGTATATTACCGGCGGGAGGCCGGAGTCGGCGGTCAGCGTCTTGACCTCCATCCGCAGGTGACCGCGCCTTTATCCATCAGTCCCTATCTTGAGACCACCACCACCCTCGGAGTGCGGGAGACCTTCTATAACGTCGATGATAAGAGCGGCGGCCCGGCACGATACGGCAGCGGCATCTTAAGCCGTTATCTCTATGATTTTAACCTGTCCACTTCCACCATCTTCATGCGGGATTTTTCACTTGCCGGTCAACGGCGCCTCACCCACATGATCCGCCCGCGGATTTCGTATGATTATATTCCTTACAAAGATCAGAGCTATCTGCCAAGTATGGATGGCATAGATCGTATTGCCGCCAAGAATCTGATAACCTATGGTCTGGATAATGATTTTGATCTGGGACAGCAGGGTGATGACAGTCCGAGTCGGCGGCTGGCCTACAGTAAGATAACTCAGTCTTATAATATTCGGGAGGCCCACCGGGATTTGAGCGGCCCGGATGACCATCGCCGCCCCCTGTCTGATATTGCCATTGAGGTTGGAGCCTATCCCCTGCCGGCCTGGAGCATGATCTACAAGACCCAGTGGAACGTCTATGGCCGCGGGATATTAAATTATGAGCTGACCTCCAATTACAGTAATGATAATAAGGACAGTGTGGGCTTTGGGTACCGCTATTATCCGGCCCAGACCGTTAATCAGCTTAATATCAATCTGACTAAGAATTTTACCCATACTCTCATGGCCCAGGCAATATTTGATCACTCATTGAGTACCGATGAAACCTCGGATGCCTCATTGCGCCTCTTTTATAATCCGGCCTGCTGGTCCATGGAAATCTTGGCTGCCACCGCTACTGATGAGGACTATCGTTTTACTGTCCTCTTCAGTCTCGAGGGGGTGGGGAATATAATCGGCTTTAATAAGGCCATTCAGTAGGGGCGGTATAAGGTATGCGATATTTTGATGTCTTTAACGGTGACGCGGACGGGATTTGCGCCCTGCATCAATTGCGGCTGGCCGCGCCGCGCCCGGAGGCTCATTTGATTACCGGGGTTAAGCGTAATATTAAATTATTAGAGGGGCCGGCGCTCAACCAGGCCGAGGCCGGTGATGAGATAACGGTGCTGGATATCTCCATGTCTTCCAATCACGCCGCACTGTTGGAGCTCTTGAAGCGTGGCTGCCTGGTTTTTTATGTTGACCACCATTTCAGTGGTGATATCCCGGATACCCCTTTACTCAGCGCTCATATTGATCCGGCCCCGGAGGTCTGTACCTCCATGATTGTTGACCGCCTGCTCAGCGGCCGTTACCGGCCCTGGGCCGTGGCGGCCGCCTTTGGTGATAACCTTCATGAGGCCGCCCGCCATACCGCGGCCGGGCTTAATCTGTCCGAATCCGAGCTTGACGCTCTGCGCGAGTTAGGGGAACTGCTGAATTACAACGGTTACGGGGCTGTCATGGATGACCTGCATTTTCGGCCCGATGAGCTGTACCAGGCCCTCCATCCCTTTACTGATCCCTTCGATTTTATAGCAGAATCAGAGGCTCTGTCCCGTTTGCGGCAGGGTTATGAGAACGATATGGAGAGGGCCAGGGACTGCGCCCCTCTGGAGGAAAATGAGGCCGGTCGAATCTATCAATTCCCGGCGGCTTCCTGGAGCAAGCGGGTTGCCGGGGTCTTTATCAATGAACGGGCCAGGGAACGTGAGGATCTGGCCCACGCCCTGCTGGTGGATAACGGCGATAATACCTTAATGGTCAGTGTCCGCGCTCCGCTCACCAATCGTCAGGGGGCTGACGCTCTCTGCCTTAATTTTCCCACTGGCGGCGGCCGGCGGGCGGCGGCCGGGATTAACGCTCTGCCCGAGGAGCAGAGCCATCGTTTTGCCCGGAAATTTATCGAGGTCTTCGCGTCATGAAAATGAAATTGCTCAGCGTTGCCACGGCACTCTGCCTTATTCTGGGTCTCGGCAGTATTAACCCGGTCTCGGCCACCGCTTTAAAGGCCGCTGACATGGTAAAAGACGGGCAGGCCATTAATCTGGCCAGTCCCCGTTACACGGCTCTCTTTGAGGAGCTGGTGACTAAATATAAGTTTACTCACCGCCAGTTGCTGCGCCTCTTTTACGGGGTTACGATCAGCCGCCGGGTGTTGGAGTTAATGGATAAGCAGTATGAGGCCCTGCCCTATTATAAATATTACCCGATTTTTGTTAATCAGCGGATGATTGATGAAGGGCGCCGGATGTTAATTCTGCATCGGGCATTGCTGGATCGGATAGAGAAGAAGATCGGGGTTGAGCGGCAGATTGTGGTAGCAGTCTGGGGCATGGAATCCCGCTATGGTCGTCATCAGGGCAGGTTTAAAATTTTTCAGACCTTAAATACCATGTTTGACGCCTACCCCCGCCGCCGGGCCTTCTACCGTAAACAGTTGATAAGTTATCTCCTCCTCTGCCGGGAAAACAAGGTAAATCCTTTGTCTATAAACGGCTCTTACGGGGCGGCCTTTGGTCAGACCCAGTTCATCCCCTCAAGTTTCCGGGAATACGCCGTTGATTTTGATCACGACGGCCGCCGTGACGTCTGGAACTCCGTCCCCGATGTCCTGGCCAGTATCGCCAACTATCTGCACCATTTCCACTGGACTTTTAAGGCCCCGGTCTACGCTGACATAGGCCATGAATTAAAGGC
>DRPV01000207.1 GCA_011330685.1 Desulfobacterales bacterium | reverse complement strand
TGATTCCCGACACCCCAAGCAGACCCGATTGATGATTGACAAGTTCTTCAATCTCGGCAACGCCTCTGGTATTTTCCCTGAACAGATAGAGAAGAAGGCCCGGATCAAGATCCCCGCAGCGGGTTCCCATCATCAAACCGCCGGTCGGTGTAAAGCCCATGGTGGTGTCTATGGGCCGGCCGTCCAGAATGGCGGCCATGCTGGCACCGTTGCCAAGATGGGCGATAATTATTCGGCCTTTAACGGCTTCACCAAGAACACCAAGAATATACTCATAGGACAGGCCGTGAAAACCGTATTTGCGCACACCGTGGTGCCAGAGGTCGCGCGGCAGTGGAAAACGCTGGGCCATCTCCGGCATCCGCCGATGAAAGGCGGTGTCAAAACAGGCGACCTGGGGTATTTCCGGGAAACGCCTGGATATGGATTTAATTCCCTGCAGCTCTGCCGGTAGATGAAGAGGGGCGAAGGCCGTCAATCTTTTCAGAGCCGCGAGCAGCGGCAAATCCACGATCATGGGAGAATCGTATTCCCTGCCGCCATGTACCAGCCGATGACCAACAGCCTCGGGCCGGGGAAGACGCAGGGAGTTAAGGGTATTTAGAGCATCGTGAATCGCGGCATTGTGGTCGGCAAAAACGCGGTTCAACTCTGCCAGAGGTTCATGCCTGGCCCCGAAGACCCGGAGCAGGCCGGTCGATAGGCCGATACGTTCAACCGTACCGTGGGCCAGAAGACTTTCATTTTGGCCCCAGCATTGAAAAAGGGTGAATTTGATGGAGGATGAGCCGCTGTTAAAGCAAAGAATTACACGCCCATCGTATGATTCAGCCGTGTTCATTTATTCTCCTGATAAACCGGCTTACCAAACCAGCCGTATTTCTGCTTATGCGCAAATTATATTCAGATGTAAAGCGGACAAAAAGCCGGGCTCTTTGAGACCGGCTTTTTGTTATTTGATAAAATGATATCTTGGTTTGAATAACCGACACACCTTGGCCGGTAGCTTTCATATAAATAAACTGGGGTAACTATTCAGCAGGGGTAATAAATCCCCCTAAACTCGTAGCCGTAACTGCTCAGCTGCACACTGGAAAGGTTTGAGAAGGATACGTTATACAGTGCTGTTCCGCAGTCAATTCTGTGTTGTCGCAATTATGACAATTTCACAGGATTCTTGAAGGTAAGCAGGTGACTGTAGCCGTCGGAGCCCACTATTTCAACCTTATCTACACTGTCATCCGTTCCCCAAACCTTAAATTCAAGGGCTTTTTTAATTCGATGCTCAAGGTTTTCACAAAAAATAAACAGAACATCTTCCTCTGGATTATAGGAAATGCCATTAATTTTGATCCAATGAGTCTGCTTTTTATCCATGGTACCCATCGCCATGATCTCAATTTCCGCCATTTTATCCTGCAGGGCTTTGGACAGGGTGTTAAAATAAGATTCGCATTCTGATTTATCAATTTTTCTCATAGACATGTCATATCTCCCTTGAATAGGTTAGTTAGCATATCCTTCTGCTTCCAGCGACCAAAACACTAAGCACTATATCGATTTTTGTTAAGGGAGGCAAATATCCCTTACAATAAATATTCTTTATGAATGGAGCCCGTTAATACGGGAAGAAAAAAAAGGGTAAGTATTGAGACCGAAAAGCAGGCCACCATCAACCAGGCGGCCTTTTTCCCCTGCCAGCCGTGGAAACGTCGTAGGTGCAGGAGCAGCCCCAGGAGCAGCCAGGTTATGAGTGACCAGTTTTCAATGGCATCCCAGCTCCAGTAACTCCCCCAACTCTGTTCCGCCCAGGCGGCTCCAGCCACAATCATAATTCCCCAGAGAATAAAGGCAAAGCCGGCATATTTATAGTTGCAGGCATCAAGCACCGGCAGAGAAGGTAATTTACTGGACAGTTGCTCCGGCTGTCTTTCCTGCCATAAGTATAGTATCGCGGAACTTATGGCGATAAAAAAAGCTCCCATGGCCGGAATAATAGAGGTTACATGGATAGCGAACCATATGCCGTTAAAGGTGGCAGGAGGCCTGATTCCGATCTCGGCAGGCAGGAATAATTGAGCGACCATTAAGACCAGAGCCCCAGGCAGCAGGACAGTGCCAACACCCCGCAAGCGGGTCGATTTAGCGCTGAACAGCAGAAACATACTTATTGTACCATAGGCGAGAACAGAGAGTGATTCATCCTTCTGAAGATAGGGGCCGTGACCAACGGCCAGCCATCTGGCTCCTAAGGCAAGAGTGTGAGGGAGCAGACCGGCAGCGGTGAGCCAGAAACCTATCTTGAGGCTTCTTGTCCTGCCGCTTCTGAGACCATGCAAGAAAAAGCCGCTTGCCGATAGGTATAAGGATACCGCCAGCCAATGGGCGATGGCCGTTAAAATGAGCAGGTGCCGGTGATCGGGAATTGCAGGTATCATGAGATGGATGCCGTCTCCTGGAGTTCAGCCGCGATTTCTTGTAATTCCTGGCTAAAGAGGGCCTGGTATCTGCGGGTTCGGCCGCTGATGGATATTTGTTGTAAGGGCCTGCTTCCTCTTTGCTGATCAGGCCTCACTGAGCAGATTTGTATATATGCCGTCTTCATAGGCAGCATATACATTAAAAAAGCTCCTGTAATGCATAATCCGAATCCCGCATATAGTAAAGAGATTCCATAGCTTCTGGCAAAAATGATTCCAGCCCAGTAGGATACCCTGTTAAATGTCAGGGTATCGCCTAAGGGCAGTATGATGCTCTGACCGGGGAGCAGTATGGTTCTGAGCGGCGGTGCTTCGGGGGCATTGACCGTAAGACCGACGCTGGATGAGGTCAAATTTATAGCCGGGTTTCCCCGGCCGGGGTGAAAGTTGATATGCAGCCGGTAAGCGGTGGTGGGAATTGTCATATCGTATGATACCGCCTTATCGCGGCGGGCAGGGGCGGCCAGCAGAATATGGGAGAGAATGGGACGGGGGCTTCTGCCGTTTAAAAGTAAATCCAGGGTGTAACCATAATCACCGGATAGAAAAAGTTTGATGCCATCTATATATCCTGGGTGATTAACGCTAATTGGAACAACGGTATTTTTACCATCCGGTTCAACAACGGTTACTTTACCGCGTAGAGCCTTTATTTGACCGTTATGCCAATAACCAGGCTGGAACTCATCGAGATGGGCTGTCAGCTTCGGAGTAAATGGCCCGGTCAGCATTCCGGTTCTCGTATTAGCCCACTTGTTAGTCTGCCCGCTGAAGCTCTCGCCCACGGTGAGGATGGCAAGACCTCTTTGCCGCAGACCGGCGTTCCAAAGTCCGGCCAGTATAATACAGAGCAGGCCAAGATGAAAAACAACTCCACCCCACAAACCGACCTTATTTTTACTGAAAACTAAATTACCAGAAGATGAACCGGCCGCGAAGGGCCGGTAACCCCGCTGCCGCATCACCCGCCTCAGTGTATTTTCCGTTACCTGCGCGCGGCAGGAGGAGCCTGGCTTAGAGCCCATTTTACTGCCAGGGCTTAATTGCCGAGCCCTCAGGGCTCTTTTAATCTGGTAATAGAGTGAACAGCTCAGGCTGCAGGTGATCAGGGCGATGAGGGCTAAAAACCAGACAGAGGTATATATCCGGTCAAGCTGCAGGAATCTGATTAGCGCGTATTTTAAAGGACTGGCAGCCTGCCAGGCGACGAAAAAATGGGGCGTTTTCTCACTTATCTGCGGAATTATTGTCCCCATGAGGCTGGCGGTACCCACAGCGGTTATCATGGTAATAATGGTGAATGGCGAAAGCAGAAAGCGAATCAAACATTTCATTGGTTATAATATTGTTAATGAATCCCGCTACAGGTCGCCTGACAATCACTGGTAGAATATGACCCGCTTTCAAAGGTGAATTTGGTGATTTTGGCCGTGTTACCGTTATAATTATAGGGTGCCGGATCACTGGCATAGACGATGAGCCGTTCATGCTTACTGCCGTGCGGTACGGCGCTGTGGCAGGTAACACAAGAGTAATTACGATGCCAACTTTGGGTGTGGACATTGTTGCCGCCAGAGGAATCGGTATTGTATGACCAGAAAAAATGTCCCCAGTTACCCCCTCCGGTATTGCTGCCGCTCAGGGTATGGCATAGTTTGCAGAAGATACCGCTATTGCTCAAATCATTTAATGTCCATAGGGTAGTCCCGTCTGACTGTGTCGGCCAGGAGCCCCATTTCAGCAGATATTTATTGGTTGAGCCATGGGGGCCGTCCGGCTTGCTTGAGTCGGTGTCACCGTGACAATCAGAGCAGTACATAGTCTGGTCGCCGGGGGCACTGTTCCAGGGCGGCCCAAGACGAGAGGCAAGTAATGAATTAGCGTTGCCAAGGTTAGCGGTAGTGACGACCGGGTGGTATGAGGCGTTGGCCGGATTAAATTCCATGGCCTGATCGGTGACACTTGACAGGCCGGAGGGAGAATCAGAAACAGAATAGGAGCCGGAGCCGGTATTAAAGGCATAGTTGGAGTGGCATTTAAGGCAGATCTGATACTCTTTGACCGCCGGTATTTTCTCCGTGAAGCTGGTGGGGACGGTCCAAGCCGCCCCAAAAGTTGGATCCACGCCCCAGACCCCCTTGAGAACATTTGAAACAAGGTTGTTGTTTTGGGGATTACTGGTGTCAAAGGTCTGAGTACCGGGCTGGGCCACGTGTGGATTGTGACAGTCAGTACATTCCACATGCCGCAGAGAACCGCGGAACGGGGCGCCGTTCTTACCGTATTCCAGCTTGCTCAAGGTATGACGGCCGGAGTAGAGATCAATGGGATGGCGGTATGTCTCATTGAACTGGGTCAGAATGTCCCTTGAACTGCCGCCGGCGGCACTGCCGTCGTGGCAGGTAAAACAGAGCTTTTCCTCCGGGCTGAAGACCATGGCCGCATTAGGCCCTGACGGTGAGGTCGGTGCCGGTTCACTGCCTTCCAAGCTGGCGTGCTGCTCATGGCAGTGGGCGCAGCTGCCGGTTGCGAAGGCGGAATATTTACTGTCAATGGTGGAGCGGTCAACGCCGGTACTGCTGTTGCCGTGGGCGGAAGAGCTATAGGCTCCAGCCCAAACTTGAGCTGCGGGAAGCAGAAAAAGACAAAAGAGCGTAACCAGCCAGGATAAGTTAATAAACCGGGAAAAAAATTTCCGGAAGACGACTGGTATCCGGACGAGATCCTTTGCCGTTATTTTATCTCCGGCGGGTAACTGGATTAATTCGGCAATTCGCGCTGAGCAGCTGCAGGGCTTATCGTCCCGGCCGATGAGATCATCGGTAATTTTTGTAACTGATTCTGATTCCATTGGCATCATCCTTACCTTATCCGTTTAGCCAGTTTCTGGTAAATGCGATCTAAACGTTTCAGGTTTCTTTTCAGTAAAAAATTGACCATCTGGGTGATAATCCTGCCGCCGTGGGCATTGCGAATGGCCTCGGCATCAAGTCTGCCCGGTTTTTTCTTCCAACGCCCGACAATTTCAAAACCCTCTTCGAGAATCACTCCCAGGTTGTCCGTCTGCACGGCCACCACCATGCTTCTGTTGGCCAGATCATAATGTTTGAGCAGCCCCACCTCACCCGCCGGCAGCGGTTTAAAACCGTTAATATCAACCACCTCGGTTTTAGTCCATGGCGCGATAAGTTTATAACGTTCACTAACCTCTTTTTTCTCCAGATAATCATTCAGGGTGTTATCAAAAAAATTGGTACTGACTTCGCCCATACCCAGGACATTGATACAGTGATGCTCCGGAACACCCAGTATCATTTCGCATAGTTCAAAATATTGTTCTTTGGAGCATTCGCCGAATTGCCCCATGTAACCGCCCCCATCGCAGATCCTACTGCCGGGGGGCAGATTGAACTGAATATCATGTTTCTGACATTCCCTGAAGAAATAGATAAAACCGAGGGTGCTGCCAATCAAGGCCAGGGGCAGACCGGTATGTTCCGACTCCAGCAAAGATTGCAGCAGAAGCTCAAGATTAAGGCCCCGTCTGGAGATCAGATAGGCGCTGTCCGGGGTACCGAACTGGGTTCTCAGGCGCTCTAAGCCCACGGCCATGCCAATGCCCGGTGCCATCTGTGGCGAAGGGGTCATTAACATGATTTTCATCCGTTCAAAATCAGGGAAGACATATTGTTTGGTTAACAGACCGTTAGCGGCATTAACCAGGTTAACTGCTCCGCTGTCACGATAAATTTTACCTTTTTTTAAGGGATTTGTCGTGCCGCTGGTGAAATAGGCATGCTCAGCATCTTGCACCGGAAAGGTAGCCAGGACAAAGTTTTTAAAGGCATTGGACGGTACGGCGGGAATATCCTGCCATTTTTCTGCCTGACCGGGGCTTACCCCTTTATGAAGGCAGTAGTCTCGATATGGGGGGATGGTGTTGAATTGCAGCTCAAACTCCTTTAGAGCGAGACGATTAAAGCCCCGCGGATCGTCATTGTCCAGCCCCTGGTGGATAAAGGCGAGAATCTCGCGGTCTAACTCCTTGACAAAATCTGAGTCCGGGGCGTATTTGGGAGAAGGAGGACGATTGTGAAACATAATTGAGACCATATGATTGTCTGTGTTCAGAGCTCAGAATTCAGAAGACAGAGGACAGTATAGTTACCCGCCTGCGGCGATCAAAACTGCGGGATGTCGGCTCTTCGTATTTTGTTTTCATTGCAGCTGAATGGTTACAACGCCGCTTACAATATTATAGACATTAATTCAGGGAATTAAAAGCGTTGGATAACTTGATTTATGGCGTTACCGGTTGGTTATTTAAGTCGGGAGGTCTTTGACTGACGGGCTGACCGATGGCGGATTGATGGATGGTGGGCCTGACCAGCAGAGGAAACCGGCTATGCCGCGCAGAATGCAGGGGTGGGCTGTACCCACCACCCCTAATAGTTTTCTTCCCGGATCCCGGCTGCCACCTCGTTCCAAATGGCGCTGTTCCGGCGGGAATGAGTGGCAATTTTTATTTTGCGCTCAGCTCTTTGGCCGTCAACATCCACCACTGTAAGCTGGAGAAGGGGACCGGGGTTTTTTATGGTATTGAAGGATGAGGGCGCGATAAATGATATCCTGGAACCCTCCCGATTATTGAGCCTGATTTTAACCGGGGTGCCGCCGATCTGCTGCCAGGAAAAGATCATTTTTTTTCTATCCCCACCTCTGGTCGCACTGGCGTCAATGCTTACTTTTTCTCCAGGAACGTAATTAGCGGCGATAGGGCCAAGTCGAATTTCCGGGGGCAAAAATCCTGGTTTAATCAGTAGTTTTATGGTTCTGGCTCGTGATTTCAAGCGGGCCAGCCGGAATCGATAACGAATGTACTCGGTGCCGCTAAAGTATTTATCAGGTCGATATATATAATGACCGGGACTGACTTTACGGAGATGGCCATGAAGATTAGAAGAAATAATTTCTATTTTGGTCTTGCGGCTGAAGGGCAGATAATTGGCCTTTGCCCACAACTTTTTCCAGTTAATGTTTAAAGACCTGGTGCTGATCGTGCTATAAGCGGCATTAATCGCCGCTATTACCAGCCGCCGCGGTTTTATTGTCTGGGGCTTTAAAGTTGGAAGCGGTTTATTGACCGGTACCTTCGCTATGCCGGCTTTCCCGACCGGGCTTAGTTCGACGGCCTTGGGCTTTGTTGTCTCAGGCGTGGCGGTTACTGTTTGGCCTTCGATTTTGCCATTGATACTGCTGATCTGAATTGTGGCGGCAGGACTTTCATTATGACCGTCGGAAACCCGGAAGACTATACTATCCTTCCCCGCGAAATCCTTATTGGGCAGATAAGTTAGATTAGGAGCCCGGCCGGATAATTTACCATGCCGCGGCAGAGTGATGATCTCATAATCCAGGGGGTCATTATCGGCATCACTGGCCTTTAAGGTAATGGCCAGCTTGGTATCTCCGGGCCTGATATAGAGTGATGAACCGCTGGCCTGAGGAGGAGTATTTTGAGCCGCCGTCTTGACCTTGGGCGCGGGGCGCGGGGAAGGCGGAGGACTGGGCTTGGTTGAAACGGCGGCAGGTATCCGGGCACTGACCGGCGCCTTCCTGGCCGGTTGCCCGCGCAGCATAAATATAGCGGCCAGCAGCAGGATGAGGGCACCGCCAATGCCGGCCTGTATTTTTCTGTCCTGTAAAATCGGGGGCAGAACGAACTTGGCAGGGCTGGAAGGAACTTCGCCCTCCCCACCGGCAATTTCGTCGTTATCTAAGGATTTATCGATGAATTGCGAGTCCTCATGACTTTCACCACCAGCCTCCTCCATAATAGTTGGAGCATCATCGCTGATATCAGGGATGTCGGTCAGCTCATCGTCATCATCTAAACCAAAGGCCTCGGCATCAAAACCGTTATCAGCCTCATCTAAGGCCTCATTATCAATATCGGCGGCCAGATCCTTAAAATCGATCTCTTCAGCCTGGAACGGATCATCAGCGGTGGCCGCTGTTTTATCAGCCTCATCATCAACCTCGGAGAATAACTGGTCAATATCCTCCTGCGATGGGTCTTCATTGGCGGAATCATCAGCCGGCAGAGTGTCTGGGTCACTCTGTTCCCCGCCGTCGTCCATGGTCTCAGGAGACGACGCAGCCTGGGGCGGCTGGGACTCTAACCGGCTCTCGGGCGCGACCGCCTCGTCATCATCAGTTAGCAGGGAGTCTATGTCGGATTGATCCAGATCATCGGAACCGGTGCCTTCCGCGTCGTCATCAATATCATCCAACCAGTCGTCTTTTTCTTCTTCTGCCATTATTTAATCCCCACAAATCACAAGGTTATCCCCGACCAGGGCAAGGCTGTTACGACTATAAAATAGTTACTATCCCAGTCATGTTGTTTTTTACAGGCCCTTAACATATGATGCTATCGTAAAAAGTCGAAAGATCTAATTCTGCCCCTAATGATTTCAAGGGGTTACCTATGGTAAAATTGCCAAATGTGGACTTTTTACCAGAGCATCATATATGAGTGCAGAGCCCGGTACAACGGCTCCGACATCTCGACATTTGTAACATAGGATATCCGCTGCCCCCGATAATTAGTCCCGCTAATATGAATTCGGAGATAGCCGTCCATTTCTTCAAGTAAACCACTGAGCCGCTGCTGGCTGTGACGCTGCTTATTACTGCCTATTTTCAAGCTGATGGTGTTGTTATTTATTACCGCCACCATCTGATCCGCCAGAGTTACGCCGAGTTTTGAGACTCCCGGCCGCAGGGCCTCGCCGATGGATACAAATGGTGTTACTGCCACTAATCCAGGGCCGTAAAAATGCTTGAATTTACCGTCAGCTTCATCACACAGGCTGGTGATTAACTCTGGAAGTGAGGCGTAATCCCGATATTGTATAGTAGGCGGCGGCGGAGTTTGTTTGACAAACTCCGCCCCGGTTTCCTGAGCGCCCTGGACGAGACAGGGCAGCAGCAGAAAGCAGAATAAAAAGGTCTTGATCAACAAATTACGAAACAGGTGGTGATGGCGCATGTTTTTCTCCTTGGAATTTCTCCGGAAGACATAAAAACAGAAGTCAGAAGACAGTATAGTCAGCACCTGCGGCGATTAAAACTGCGGACTGTCAACCCTTGCGTATTCTGTTTTCATTGTTCAAAGTCTATGCTATCTGTTGTGCCCGCAAAGCGGGCATGATGGTTTGTCTATCATTCCCGCCCGTTATTGGCCGATTCCTTTGACCGCGATGGTAAAGGGTTTCTGCCGGCCATTGCTGAGCAGAGCCAATAATTCCCGGTTTAGGGGCAGGGTGTAACGCCATGAGGTCTTTATCAGACCGGTCTTTAAGGATATCAGGCGGCCCTGAAGGATAAGGGTCTTACGGGTATTGGTAAAGGTGGAGGCAACTACATAATCCAAGGCTGGTGTGTCGTTAGCTATTTCGCCGGTATTGCGTGAGAGGATGAATTCCCCGGTCTGGGGAAGAATATTAATGTCCTTATCTAAACGTAATTCTTTGACCCGCAGACCGCGGTCGGCTAAATCGGTGAGGTAATATTCGGCTATCAGGCGCCCAAATTCTGTTTCTCTTTTCAGGTCGGAAAGAGGAACGGCTTCCACCACCGCCACCGTGGAGGAGAGATGGCGCTGGCCGGCCGCCTTCAGTTCGTAAAAAACCTTACCGGCCACCTCTTTGGATATCTCGGCCAGTTTAGTCTCTGTCCCTAAGGATTGAGAGGCATCCGGCATGTATTGATAAACGGTGTGCCTGATCACTTCCGGCATGGTCAGTTTAGCGTTCATGGCCAATTGGGCGTTTTCTTTGCTTACGACTGGTCTTTTGATAACCGCCCGAGGTGCCGGCTTCATACTCTGCCGGGCCGCTACCGGCATGGCCTGTTCAGCGTTCATAGCCAACTGGGTGTTTTCCTTGCTTATGGCTGGTCTTTTGATAACCGCCCGAAGTGCTGGCTTTACGCTCTGCCGGGCCGCTGCCGGGGGAGACTCAGCCGTTCTTGCGGTCAGAGCTGGAGATATTAACATAAGGCAGAGAATTAGAACGCTAAGCGGTCTTGGTATCCTGACCATGGCCCCGGCCTTTGTAATCGCCACCATATCCCCTTGCCAAGTCTGCCGCTTTGTCTGCTTTATACCGATAAATTCCATCATTTTCTCCCTGTTTATAAGTCAAGACGTTTCATATATATTACCCCGTGAGGACGTGGAGCTGCCGAAACCGCGTCAGAGAGCAGCATTGTGGTGAGGGCGTCTTTATTGAACATACCGCTGGCACTGGATAATAATGCGGCATTTTTATTGTCTATTATTCTGGCGTTAACCATAATTTTATCACCGGCCACGGTATAGGTTCCGGTAACCATTGCCCGGGCCGCGACTCTGGGGTCTATCTGCTTTATATCTCGTGACAGACCGTATTCACCGCGTCTGGGCTGGATTAAAATATCCCTGGTTTTTCTTATTTCCACCACATTATACCCTTGATGCTGAAATTCCGTCATCATCCGCTCGGC
>DRPV01000206.1 GCA_011330685.1 Desulfobacterales bacterium | reverse complement strand
CTGTCAGGCGGCGGTGGGTGAAATTATTGGGAATTTTCCTGAAAATATTGTATATCAAGATACCTTTACTCCCTTGACCATTGAGCGCTATTCCGCCAAGGCCCAGGGGGCGGTTTACGGCAGTCCGCTGAAGATCAAGGACGGCCGGACCAATTTCGATAATCTCTTTATTGCCGGTACGGATCAGGGTTATCTCGGTATTGTCGGTGCCATGTTAAGCGGGGTAACCATGGTTAATCAGCATATTTTGTAATTGCGGTGGCTTTACGCCGGTAGGCAGATTTAATTTTTTTCCCGAATTAGAATACCGAAAAAATAAAATCAGTCCCCTTAAGTTCCCGGCCCCGGATAAAATGTTTGACCGCTGTCAGTCCCTTCAGCGGGGCGGGGAGTTGTTACCCGTACATCCAAGTCCAAAGGAAAAAGCATGGTTTATAATTCCATAGATGAGGTCAAAGCCGGTTATGATGTCGTGGTCATCGGCTCCGGGCTTGGCGGCCTGACCTCTGCTAACCGACTGGCCCGGGCCGGACATTCGGTTCTTCTGCTTGAGCATCATCATCAGTTAGGGGGACTTGCCACCTGGTTTAAACGGCGGGGCCATATCTTTGATATTTCTCTGCATGGTTTTCCTTACGGTATGGTGAAGACCTGTCGTAAGTATTGGAACCGGGCCATTATGGACTCCATTGTCCAGCTCAAAAATATCCGCTTTGAAAATCCGCAGTTCTCCATTACCACCACCTTTGACCGCCAGGATTTTAGCGATATTCTCCATGAAAAATTCAAGGTAGAGCGCTCGGTGATTGATGATTTTTTCAATGCCGTGGCCGGGATGAACTTTTATGACGACCGCACCATGACCACCGGTGAGCTCTTTGAAAAATTTTTTCCCGGTCGCAGCGATATTCATCGTCTGCTCATGGAGCCTATTACCTATGCCAATGGTTCCACCCTCGCTGATCCGGCCATTACCTACGGCATTGTCTTCTCCAATTTTATGAACAAGGGGGTCTTTACCTTCAGCGGCGGTACCGACCGTCTCATCGGCATGATGGTGGCCGAGGCCGAAAAGAACGGGGTAACCATCTGTACCAGGGCCCGGGTGGAGAAGATAATTATCGAGGGGGGCAGGGTGCGCGGGGTAGTGGCGGCCGGGCGGACAATTAGGGCCCGGGCCGCGGTCTCCAACGGCGGGATTGTTAATACCATTAACCGGCTGGCTGGTCGTGAGGCCTTTCCCGCCGACTTTTTAAGCTCCTTTGATACCGTCAAGGTCAATAATTCCAGCTGTCAGGTCTATATGGGGATCAGGAAGGGCGAGAGCATACCCGATATCGGCGACCTTATATTCACCTCCAAGGCCCCGGAATTCAGTTCGGCGGAGATGCTGGGCCCGGAAACGAAAAGCCGTACCTTTTCGCTCTATTATCCCAAAACCAGGCCCGGTCATGAGCGTTACACCATTGTCGCCTCCATGAATGCCAATTACGATTATTGGGCCGCTTTATCGCCGGATGAGTATGACAAGGCCAAAGAACGGATGATTGAGCGCTCACTTACGGCTCTTGAAGAGTATCTGCCGGGGGTGCGGGAGAAATGCGACTGGCTGGAGGCCGCCACCCCCAAGACCTTTGAACGTTATACCCTTCATACCATGGGGGCATCCTTCGGTACCAAATTCGAGGGGTTGGATATCTCCCGCTCCATCTTCAAGGTGGTGCCCGGTCTCTTTCATGTGGGATCGGTGGGGATTATCATGTCCGGCTGGCTGGGGGCCATTAATTACGGGGTAATCGTTGCCAATGACGTGGACGCCCATCTGCGGAGTGCCTGCTGATGACTGATGATTTCAGACACCGGGTTGCTGTGGTGACCGGGGCCACGAGGGGCATTGGCCGGGCCATCAGCCTGGCCTTTCTAAAGCGGGGCGCCACGGTGATCGGGGTTTACGGCAGTGACCGGACGGCGGCGGACAGCCTGCGCGCGGAGAGCGGCTTTGGGGAAGATGTCCTGCGGCTCAAACAATGTGATGTGGCGGATTACGCTGCGGTGAGCCGGTTATTCGCCGAGATTGAGGCCGATTTCGAGACCATTGATATTCTGGTGAATAATGCCGGAATCCGCCGTGACGGGGTGGTTGCCATGCTCAAGCAGGATGACTGGCAGCGGGTGCTGGATGTTAATCTCACCGGCTCCTACAATATGGCCAAACAGGCCGTTCTCCTGATGCTGAAGCAGAAATACGGCCGGGTCATATTTATTACCTCGCCCATGTCCAGGCTGGGCTTTGCCGGGCAGGCCAATTACGCGGCCTCCAAGGCCGGGCAGCTTGGTCTCATGCACGCTCTGGCCAAGGAGACGGCCAGGCGTAAGATTACGGTGAACTGTGTCTCGCCGGGCTTTATCGAGACCGACCTTATTGCCTCTCTGTCGCCGGAGCAGTTGGCCGGGTATAAAAAAATGGTACCCATGCGCCGTTTCGGCAGACCGGAGGAGGTGGCGAATGCCGTCTGTTTTCTGGCCGGAGAGCAGGCTGCTTATATAACGGACAGTGTTCTGGAGGTGGCGGGTGGAATTTGATGAAATCTGCCGCCGCATCCCCCACCGGCCGCCGTTTCTGTGGGTGGACAGGGTTATAAGCCTGAGCGGAGAGGAGATTGTGGCGGAGAAGTTTATTCCGGATGATCTGGAGATGTTTAAAGGGCATTATCCGGATTATCCCCTCATGCCGGGGGTCTTGCTCTGCGAGGCGGTATTCCAGGCCGGGGCTCTGCTGATTTCTGAGCTCATGGATAAGGAGTCGGCGGCCGGGGTGCCGATCCTAACCAGAATCTATAAGGCCAATTTTAAACGCCAGGTGCGGCCCGGTTCCACCATCAGGATGCGGGTAAAACTGCTTGAGCGGCTGGGCGCGGCCTGGATCATGCGCGGCCGGGTTTTGCTGGGTGAGAAGACCGCCCTGCTGGTGGAGTTTGGTTGCCGGTAATCAGAAGACAGAAGCCAGAGGACAGAAGACAGAAATAAGAGGCAGTGCAAATGGCTGGTTCTGGGGGATTAAATCTGTTTTCCAGTACAAACGTATCAGCCATCTTAATGTGGAAAATGCAAAATTATTACTGGATATTGATAAAAAATAGATGTTATGAGTTTTCTTGATCTGCGGCATAAAATCTTTGTTATCTTTGGACTGGCCAATAAAAAGTCGGTGGCCTGTGCCATTGGCCGGATTTTGGCGGCGGAGGGGGCCGAGGTGATTCATGTGGTGCGGAGCGTGGAGCGGCGGCAGACGGCGGCCCGGCTCTTTCCTGATTCCCGGATCTTTGTCTGTGATGTGGAAGACGAAGCCAATATTGTCCGGGTGCGGGATGAAATTGATGATTATCTCGCCGGCCGCCGCCTGGCCGGTATTGTTCATTCCATCGCCTTTGCCAATTATTCTGAAGGGCTCAAGCCCTTCCACGCCACCCTGAAACGGGATTTTCTGCAGGCGGTGGATATCTCATGCTTTTCTCTCATTGCCATCAGTAATCATTTTAAGGAATTATTAGACCCTCAGGCCTCGGTGCTGACCATCTCCATCTCCACCACCCGCATGGCGGCCGAGAATTACGGCTATATGGCCCCCATCAAGGCCGCCCTGGAATCGGCTCTCTGCTTTCTTGCCAAGAGCTTTGCCGCCTTTTCCGAGATTCGCTTTAACGCTGTCTGTCCCGGACTCCTGAAGACCTCGGCCTCAGCCGGTATTCCCGGCTATGTGGATTCCTATCTCTTCGCGGAACAGGCTATTCTCCGCAAACGGGGCCTGAAAACCGCCGAGGCCGCCAATCTTGCCGCCTTTCTGCTCTCGACCAGGGCCTCCGGGATCAACGCTCAATGCCTGGTGGTGGATGCCGGGATGGCGATTAATTATTTTGACAGGGATATTGTGGCCCGGGTCAATCAGAACCCGGCGGGATTATGAGATACCAGAGAGTCGCTGTTAACGCCTTTGGCTATGAACTGCCGCCGGAACGGCTCAGTTCCGCGGAACTGGAACGTCGGTTAGCCCCGGTCTATGAGCGGCTTAAACTGCCGCCGGGCCGTCTGGAGTTGATGAGCGGCATCAAGGAACGCCGTTTCTGGCCTGCCGGTACCAGGCCCAGTACCGCCGCCGCTCTGGCCGGAGCCAAGGCCATTGAGGCGGCCGGCATAGGGGCGGGAGATATTGACTGCCTGATCTTTACCTCGGTCTGCCGGGATATGATTGAACCGGCCAGCGCCTGTTTTGTGCACCGGCAGCTTGGCCTGCCGGATAAATGCCAGATATTTGATATCTCCAATGCCTGTCTCGGCTTTTTAAACGGTATGCTGGCCCTGGCCAATATGATTGAACTGGGCCAGATACGCCACGGCCTGCTGGTCTCCGGCGAGACGGCTGAGGAGCTGGTCGATTCCACCATTACGGCCCTTTTAGGCGATGAATCGCTTACCCGTAAGGGTATTAAACCCTCATTCGCCTCCCTTACCATTGGTTCCGGGGCTGTGGCTCTGATTATGTCACGGGCCGGAGAGGGCGGGCATCGTCTGCGCGGTGGAGCCTGCCGGGCGAATACGGCCCATAATGATCTCTGTCGGGGAGCCAGTGCCACAGCCGGTACCCTCATGGCCACCAACTCCGAGGAGTTACTGCGCCGGGGGGTGGAGACTGCCGCCATGGTCT
>DRPV01000205.1 GCA_011330685.1 Desulfobacterales bacterium | reverse complement strand
TTACAGGGTGCTTGACTTGCGGTAAAGCCCGATTTCCTGGGAGATCTGGGCCGCTAATTCCTCAATGGATTTATCGGCGGTGTTGATGGTGGGAAGATTATACTTCATGAAAATCTGTTGGGCCTGCTGCAGCTCCTGGCGGCAGACGGCCCGGCTGGCGTATTTGCTGTCCGGGTAGCGTTTCTGGCGCATGCTTTGCAAAAGTTCCGGGCTGGTGGTGAGGCCCACCGCCTGTTTGCGGTTGCGGCGGATGGCGTCGGGCAGGCTGTAGCTGTCCAAGTCGGAGCTGGTGAGTGGGTAATTGGCGGATTTAAGGCCCATCTGGGTGGAGAGGTAGACGCTTACCGGGGTTTTACCGGCCCTGGATACCCCGAGGAGGATGACCTCGGCCTCGTCATACTCGTCTAACTTGGTGCCGTCGTCATGGCTCAGGCAGTAATTGATGGCCTCGGCCCGGCGGGCCATGCTGACGTTATCGACCTGGCGGGCGAAACCGGGCATCATCATGGCTTTGGTCTCGAGGCAGTCTTCCAGGCGGTTTAAAAACCCCCCGCAGATATCGAAAAGTTCTACTTGGGGGTGATCGAATATCTTTCTGATTTTGGGGTCAACGAGGGTGCTGAAAATCAGCGGCTGTCGGCCGCCGGATTGCTTGAGGATATAATTAAGGGTGCTGCGGGCCGCGGCCTGGGTATTGATAAAGGGGAATTTTTCTTCGTGAAAATTGACCTCCGGGAATTGGCAGATCAGGGCCTGACCCAGATTGATGGCCAGGATACCGGTGCTGTCTGAGATATAATATATGTCCTTGGATTTCCACATGGAGGAAATCTACAACATCCAGCTCCGAAAGGCATCATGAAAATTATGGCGCATACCGTTTATTGAGGCTGGGGCTATGAAGCCATTATCATGCCCGGCAGCCGCCCGGTTGACGGCCAGATCTGCCACGGCTGGAATCAGAGGGGTCAGGCGGGGCAGCCGCTTCATCATCTCCCGAGCCCTGGCCATCATGGCCTGGCCGGGATCAGGCTGAGGGGCTTGATTGATTTTATCCGCTGCCGGTTGGGGGAGCGGTTGCCGGTTGTCTTTATCACCCTGGCGGGCGGCGGCCCGTTGGTCAAGGTATGCCGCGAATTGCTGCCATTGGGCCTGCAAAATATCGGAGAGTGAGGCGCCGAGTTGATCCCGGCCGGTTTCCGCTTTATGCTTGGCTAACAGATTACTGAAATCCGCCGCTTTGCCCGGTACGGGATGATAAGCCAGGCGGGTGGCTGTGGTCTTGGTGTTGGTGAAGGAGGCCTCTACCCGCTTCAGGGAACCCATATTGCCGAGATTCATGGCCTCGGAGACCGCCTTTTTGGTATCACCCTTAAAAAAATCATCGGCAATGGAGCTTAAATCATCTAACAGTCGTCCGAGATCGGCAAGTTCCGTGGGATTCAAATCTCCCTGCACCTGGATGCTCTGCTGACTGCCGGAGAGCTTTGAGCTTAACAGCTCCAGGCCGTTGCCGGTTCCCCGCATTTTGGCTTGGCTGCGGCTGGCAAGGCTGGTGTTGATGCTTATCTTATCCCCCTCGTCGGTTGTAATATTTATTACAGCTTCCTGCCTCTGGGCGGATAGACGGCTGTAATCTACCTTGTTTGAGAATGCTGATGTCGGCGGGGGAGGTGTCTGGTAGGTATTTACGCGCATGATTTTCTCCTTTTGACATTTTATCACTTTGCCTTATTCCTCTTTTCGGATAATCTGGCCGGTAACTTGATTGTTTTTTTGGTAATATCCATGGCTGCTCCCTCAGGCACAACGAAACATGAATAGTTACGAAATACAAAAAGTACAAAAAGTACAAAAAATCATTGGCGGAATTGAGATGAAAATTAATAATATAACGGATGCCGAAGAATTTATAGATTCTCTGACGGATAAGCGGCCCGCCGTTGCCGGAATGATGCTGGCTAAGGCTATTGAATCCCTTGAATTAGGGCAGATGTACTATGAGCAGAATGATAATGAGAGGGGTATCCGGCGCCTGGCGGGCTGTCTGCGAATTTTAAAGGATTATCAATAAGCTCCTTCCACTGGGTGTGGTTAATGGGGCGCTATCATCGCCGGGCGTAGTTTTGCCGTTGTAAGGTTTTTAATACAGGAGGCTCAAGCGGGATAATGGTACCGGAATTTCAGCCTGTTGTCATAATTGACAGCCCGGCCTATGACAATCATGATACCGGCGGCGGTGATCACCCCGAGACCCAGGAACGGCTACGGGCTGTCAGAGAACGGCTGAATGCCGGGCCTCTCGCCTCCTGCCTCAAATGGGTGTTGCCGCGGCCGGCGGCGAGGGAGTGGCTCCTTGCCGTCCATGACGAGAGCTATCTCTTTCGTTTTGAGGAGGCGGTACTGGCCGGGCAGACCTGGCTTGGGCATCAGGATAATCAAATATGTTTTGACTCCTTTGACAGCGCCGTCATGGCGGCGGGGGCCGGGTTGGCCGGGGTTGATCTGTTGGAGACGGGGGTGGAAAAACTGGTGTTCTGCCCGGTCAGGCCGCCGGGTCATCATGCTGAACGAGCCATGGCTCTCGGGTTCTGCTTTTTAAATAATATTGCCATTGCCGCTAATTACTGGCAGCAGGTTTATGACCGGCAGCGTATATTTATCCTGGATTTTGACGCCCATCACGGGAACGGTATCCAGGCCGCCTTTGAGACCTCAGCCGCTATTTTTTACGCCAGTATTCATGAGCACCCCACCTACAGTTTTCCCGGCAGCGGTTACGCCGAGGAGCAGGGGCTTAACGGCGGCAGGGGCGCTACTTTGAATATTCCCCTGCCGCCGGGCAGCGGAGATGATATAGTTTTAGAGGCAATGAAAGAGAAGATCGGCCCGGCTCTGGAACGTTTCCGGCCCGAGGCCCTGATTATCGCGGCCGGATTTGACGCCCATGGGCAGGATGATATGTCCGGGCTGAATTATTCCACCATTCTTTACAGCCGTCTTGGCGGCTGGATAAGAAAATGGGCCGGGCAATTCTGTGGCGGCCGGGTGCTGAGTATTCTCGAGGGGGGCTATAACCCCCAGGCCCTGGCGTTAGGCGTTGAGTCCTATCTTGCCGGACTGGCCTATAATAAAAGATAAAGTAATCAGGGGCGGCAAGGTGTTCATGGACTTACATGTTAACCGTTATAAGACGACGGTGAGGAGGGGGTAAAAATGTATATTAAAAGATATATGACGGTGAATCCATGCGCTGCCGGGCCGACGACCACTATTGCCGGGGCGTCTGAACTTTTAAGTGAGAATAATTGCCGTCATCTGCCCATTGTGGATGAGGAAACCAGGCTGTTAGGGATGGTGACGGATCGGGATTTACGCTCTGCCTGTCCTTCGATTTTAACGGCGCCGCAGGCCTTGACTCCGGAACAGCTTGAGGTGGCCGGGCAGCCGGTCAGCCGGATCATGAGCCGAGATATTGTTACTCTGAATCCGCTTTCCACCCTTGACGATGCCCTGTTGCTGCTTGACCGTAAAAAGGTGGGGGCGCTGCCGGTATTGACTGACGACGGCCGTCTGGCGGGCATCTTCTCCACCCGTGATCTTCTCCAGGCCTATCGCCGGCTCTTTGGTCTGGGGGAAAGGGGTTCCGCCCTTATCAGTGTTCGTGATGACGGCCGCCCCCGGCCCCTGAGCAGGCTTGTCCGGGTTCTTGAGGAGCATGATATTCACTTCAGCCGGATCAGCAGAAGAGGCGGTGAGCAGGGCGGTAGCGGGGCGGAGTCCGGGGGCGGCGCGGTTATCTACGTGCGGGTCAACACCTTTAATCTGCACGCCGTACGTCAGGCCCTGGAGCAGGCTGGTTTTATCATGCTTGATCAGGGGGATTAAGTTATGCTTTCGGCCCTGTTCGCCCCTCAGACCATTGCCGTTATCGGGGCCTCAAGACGGCCCGGTAAATTTGGTAATGTTATCTTACGTAATCTCAAAAAGGGCGGTTTTGCCGGCAGGATTGTGCCGGTTAATCCCCATGCCGGGAAGATTATGGGGCTGCCCTGTCTCAGCAGTCTCCGTCAGGCCACGGATAAGATAGACCTGGCGATAATCATTGTTTCTCAACCCCAGGTCTTGCAGGCGGTGCATGATGCCATTGCCGCCGGAGCCCGCGCCCTTATCATCAACTCCACCGGTTTCAAGGAGGTTGATGTCAAGGGCGCGGAGTTGGAAGAAAAAATTGCCGAGATCTGTACCCTGCGGCAGATAAGCCTCTTAGGGCCGAATTGTTTAGGCCTGCTCAATACTCAGCATCGGCTTAATATTCTCCATGGGGCGGCCATGCCCAAAACGGGCGGTATCTCCATGATCTCGCAGTCCAGTGCCCTCTGTGCCGCCTTTCTGGAGCGCATGGCGGCCGGTGATTTCGGGATAGCGAAGGTTGTCAGTCTCGGTAACAAGGCCCAGTTGTCGGAGATCGACATGTTGCAGGCCCTGGGGCGTGATGAGGACAGCAGGCTCATTGCCGCCTATCTCGAAAACATCAGCTCCGGCGATGATTTTGTCAAGGCGGCCGAGGAGGCCTCGAATAAAAAACCGGTTATTATCCTGAAATCGGCCGTAACTGCCGCCGGCCGCCGGGCCGCCACCGTGCACAGCGGCGAGATTATAAGCGAGGATACCGCCTATGGGGCGGCCTTTAAACGGGCCGGGATTATTCGGGCGGAAAGTTTCAGCGCCCTGTTGGATTATACCATGGCCTTTGCCATGCAGCCCCTGCCGGCGGGCTGCCGGGTGCTGGTAATTACCAACGCCGGCGGGCCGGGTATAATGGCCGTGGATTCTTTGGTGCGGGCCGCCTTGCAGCCTGCCTATATGGATCCCGCCCGGGCCGTGGAATTAGAGGGGTTGCTGCCGGCCGCCGCCACTGTTTATAATCCCCTTGACCTGCTGGCGGACGCGGGGCCGGATCGTTATGAGGCGGCCATCAAAGCGGCCATGGCCTCATCTAATGTTGACGCCCTGCTTATCATTATGGCGGATAGAGGTAATGATAAGCCCCGGGAGACCGCTCAGGCGATTATCAATGCCGCCGGGGGAGACAAACCGCTCCTGGTCTCCTTTCTTGGCGGCCATAAAAAGGGTATTCGCCGTCTCCTGCGGGAGGGTGGGGTTCCGGCCTATAATTCCTCCGAACAGGCGGTGAGTGTCCTGGCCGCCATGTGTGGTTATCAGGCCTGGCGGCAGCGTCCGCCGCGGGTGGTTACCCGTTTCCCGGTAAACCGCCGCCGGGTGGAGCGGATTATTGCTCGCCGTCTGCGGGCCGGTCGTTTCTTTATTGCCGAGGGCCGGGCCAAGGATATTTTGCAGGCCTATGACTTCCAGATTCCGGAGGGCAGCCTGACCCTGAACGCCGATGAGGCGGTGGAAACAGCCCGCCGCCTCGGCTATCCGGTGGCCATGAAAATCAGTTCGCCGGATATTATCCACAAGGAGGAATGCAGCGGTCTGCGCCTGGGTTTGAGTAATCGTCAGGAGGTGCTTGACGCCTATGATCTGCTGCTGCTCCGGGCGCGGCAGCAGGTTCCCGAGGCGCGGCTGGTGGGGGTTTATGTGGAGAAGATGCAGGAGCCGGGCTTAGAGGTTATTGTCGGCATGCATCGTGATCCTCAGTTTGGGCCCTTGCTGATGTTCGGGCTGGGCGGTATCTTCATGGAGGTCTTAAAGGATGTGGCCTTCTACCTGGCCCCCATCACCTTTGATGAGGCCATGCAGATGCTCACCAGTACCAGATCATATCAGAGCCTCTTGAGCGGCCGGAGCCAGAAGCAGATAGATCTGGCCGCCATCGCCCGCGTCCTGCAGAAGATAAGTCAGCTGGCGACGGATTTTCCTGAGATCAGCGATTTGGAGATTAACCCCCTGCTGATTAATGAATCCAGCTCCGAACCGGTGGTTATAAACGCTGGAATAACCTTGAAGAGTGGTTGAGCTGCTATCGATTTTTTAAGTATTTAAGTATAGTTAATGTCGTTACGGTTGTGGCCGCAATAATTTCCGTGGTAATTGCGAAATTAAACCTGCACTTATGTTAAAATCATCATATTCAAAACAGCCGATAGAGTTTGACGCTGACTGGCAGCAGCGTTACTCCACCATGGTTGAGTCCATTGAAGAGGCCGTATCTCATATCGGCCCCGGTCAGCGGATATTCATCGGTACCGGCTGCGCCGAGCCCGAGCCCCTGGTGCAGGCCCTTACTAGACGGGCGGATGAACTGATAGACCTGGAGATTATTCACTGGCTCACCAAGGGCTCTGCCGCCTATGCCGCCCCGGAGCTGGCCGACTGCTTTCGGGTCAACAGCTTCTTTATCGGTCATAACGTTCGGGGTCAGATCCAGCGGGGGCTGGGTGATTATACCCCGGTTATGCTCTCGGAGCTGCCCGGTCTCTTTAAATCCGGCCAGCTGCCCATTGATACCGCCCTTATTCAGGTAACGCCGCCTGATATTCATGGCCGGGTCAGTATGGGAATCTCCGTTGATATAGTCAAGAGCGCGGCCGAGAATGCCTCTCTCGTTATTGCCATGGTCAACAGGCATATGCCTTATACCCTCGGTGATACCCTGCTGGATATTAATGATCTTGATATTCTGGTGCCCGTTGACACCCCGCTGCTGGAACGGGCCTCGTTGGCGGTGCATATGGCCACGGAGGCCATCGCCCGCCATATCGCCGCCCTCATTGAGGATGGCTCCACCATTCAGTTTGGTATGGGCCGTATTCCCGGTATTGGCCGGATTCCGCCGGCGGTGATGAACTTTTTGAAGGATAAACGTGACTTGGGTATTCATACCGAAATGCTCACCGACTCCATTATTGATCTGGTTAAATCCGGGGCGGTTTCCGGCCGCCGCAAGACTATTGACCGGGGCCGGATAGTGGCCTCTTTCTGCATGGGCACCAGACAGCTCTATGACTTGGTGGACGCCAATCCCCTCTTCTCATTCCGGCCCTCGGATTATGTTAATGATCCCTATGTCATCAGCCGCAACGAAAAGATGGTCTCCATCAACAGCGGCATGGAGGTGGATTTAACCGGTCAGGTCTGTACAGATTCCGCCGGCGGCAAGTTTTATTCGGGTATTGGCGGCCAGGTGGATTTTAACAGGGGGGCGGCCCGCTCCAAGGGCGGTAAACCCATTATTGCCATTTCAGCTCTCGATGAAAATGGAAAATCCCGTATCGTCTCCCGGTTAAGCCCCGGAGCCGGGGTGGGAATAACCCGTGGTGATGTTCATTATGTGGTCACTGAATACGGGGTGGCCTATCTGCACGGCAAGACGGTACAGGACAGGGTTCTGGCCCTGATCAGTATTGCCCATCCTGATTTCCGGGAGCGCCTGTTCAAGGAGGCCATTGCCGCTAATCTTATCCGCCGCGAGCACGCCGATGTGGAGGGCGGTTTCGTGGTTACTCCCGCCCGCAGACAGAAGGTAATCTGTCTTGATGATGGGGTGCAGATTACCCTGCGGCCCGTCAGGCCCACTGATGAGCAGGGTATCAAGAATCTGGTTTACGCCCTGAGCCAGGAGACCCTTTATTATCGTTACATGACCCACAGCAAACAATTCGGCACCCGGCAGATTCTGGATTTTGTCTATGTGGATCACCGCAAAAATGTTACTATTGTCGCCACCACGCCGGAGGCTCACGGTGAGGATATAATCGGGGTGGGCCGTTATTTCTTAGATGAGGCCTCGAACCGGGCTGAGGTGGCCTTTGTGGTGCGTGATGAATGGCAGGGGCGGGGAATCGGCCTGATGCTTTTTCGGCGGCTGGGAGTAATTGCCCGCCAGAGCGGTATTGCCGGTTTTACCGCCGAAGTTCTGCGGGATAACCGGAAGATGCAGAGCATCTTTAATAAATCAGGTTTTAAGGTCACTCAGCACCTTGAGGATGATATTTATTGCTTTAGAATGGATTTTTGAATCCAGAATTCAGAGGAACAGAGGCAGGGGACAGAATTTTTTTTGCGTATTTTGCGAAAAAAATTCTGTCCCCTGATATTCATACGGAACAAATGTTAATTAAAGAAAAAACAAGGAGGAAAATTATGGCTGGTTTTGATAAGGCATTGGCGGTGGGCAGGCCGCCCAATATTGTTAAATTATTCCCCAACTCCAGGGCCCTGCTGGTGAGCGGCAAGGTAATTGACCGGGCCATGACTGCCAAGGGCCAGGCCATGACCATTGCCGCCAACGGCCGCAATAATTTTATTATTCGCGGGGTGTTACGGGCCGCGCAGCGGGCCAATGCCTGTGTGATAATTGAGATTGCCCGTTCCGAGGGCGGGGCCA
>DRPV01000204.1 GCA_011330685.1 Desulfobacterales bacterium | reverse complement strand
CTTTTCCATGCCGTCTAAACGAATTTCAATTATATCCGCCGCCGCTTGGGCCGCCAGAGCCCGTTCCAGGGCCTCATCCACCGTCCCGCCGGTAACAGCTACGCATATTTTGGCTGATTTTTCTTTTTCCATAATTTTTCAGTTAACACCTGAGAAGTTTTAATTGCTCTGCCTTCTGTCTTGCACCCGATAATAATCTATTCGGAATAATTCGGGAAGGGGCTTTATTTACAGGCTCTTAGAGCGTTAAAAAACAAAAACCGCAGAAATCTTCTTGACAAGCGGCAATTTCTAACTGGATAATAGACTTATGCTTTTGTGTTTTTATGAGGGTGTGGTTAATGGAGCGCTATCTTATAAAAACCTCATAATAACTCTATCTTGGAGAGTCCAATGGCAGATAAAGTTGATTTTAAAGTTGCCCATCTGAAGATAACCGATCACCTCATTCTGGGAATCACCCAGGATAAACTTAAAAAGGGGGTGGAGGATTTTAAATATCTCAACCTGCGCTGCAAGCCCATGATGAGCTGGCAATTGGTGGCCAGTGCCATTATGAGCGGCTCGGTTGATGCCGCCTTTATTCTGGCCCCCACCGCCATGGATCTCTATCATTCCGGCCTCAAGGCCAAACTCGTCCTCTTCAGCCATAAGTCCGGCAGCGTGCTGATCAAAAACAAAAGTGCCAATATTGAGACCATTGATGATTTTAAGGGCAAGGTGGTCTTGATTCCCTATCAGCTTTCGGTGCATAATATGCTGCTTCACAAGCTTTGCAGTGAATCGGGCATCGAGCCGGGGGCAGGCAAGGACGTTCTCCTGGAAGTTATGGCGCCCGGTCAGATGATTGAGGCCCTGCAATTTGACGAGGAAGGTGAGATCGCCGGTTTTATTGTCGCCGAGCCCATCGCCTCACAGTCAGTGGCCATGGGTTACGGCGAGGAATTCAGCCTTTCCAAGGATATCTGGCCGGAACACCCCTGCTGCGTACTCATGGTGCGTGACGAGATGTTGGAAAAGCATCCCGACGCGGTGCATGAATTCACCGAAAGCCTGGTTAAGTCAGGCAAATTTATCGGCAAATCACCCACCACGGCAGCCCGCATCGGGGCGGAATTTCTCAATCAGAAACCGGAGGTCATCAAACGTGTTCTCACCGAACCGGCCGATCGGATTACCACCGCCAATCTCCTGCCCGTCTTAGAGGATCTGGGCACCATCCAGGACTATATGCACGACAAAATGGGCATAATGCAGGAAAAAATTGATATAGAAAATTTTGTCAATCTCCAGTTCGCCCAAGCGGCCAAGGCCACCTGACCGAATCTTAACCGACAGTAACCGTTCAGCAGAGGCAACGAATTACCCTCAACTCATAAACTGTAACCGTTCAGGAAAGCGAAGACTCCGGATGTGCCCCAGCTCGGAGTCTTCGCTTACCTCGTTCGTTTCGGCCTCCGAAGCAGGTAAGCGGAGCGAAGCGTAGACTCCGACCTGTTGTACGTGAGGGGGACGAAACGGACGAAGATGGGGTGCAGGTGAACGGTTACAACCGGCAGAACCAGTCAGGTACGATGAAACCACTTCTTTATATCCCGGCAGTTGAATATCTTGACCACCGGTCGGCCATGAGGGCAATGGGAAAAGACCCCGGCCTTCATCATCCGAATGAGAAGATGCTCGGCCTCAAGGCGGCTTAATCTCTGCCCCGCTTTGACGGCCGCCTTGCAGGCCATACCCGCCAGCACCGCCTCCATCCCGCCGCGGGGGCCTTGAGCGTTACCGGCGTCCTCAAAACGGGCCAGAACATCACGCAGAATGTCCATGGGTGACAGATGGGCCAGGAGGGCCGGTACCGCCTTAATCACAAAGTTGCTGCCGCCGAAATGGTCGATCTCCAGTCCGAGACGGCTGATTTCGGCACTATACTGCTCCAGGATCTGCATATCAGAGATGGCAACCTCCACCATCTCCGGAAACATCAGGCACTGATTAGCCAGAGCCCGGCGCTGGTATGAATGCTTCAAGTCCTCAAAGAGAAGACGCTCCTGGGCGGCATGCTGATCTATCACCAACAGGCCTTTGCTGAACTCAAAGAGCAGATAGGTCTCCATAAACTGGCCCGCGTAGCAGACACCAGACGGCAGGCTGTCTGATCCCGCCGGCACTTCAAAAAGCATATCTTCAGCATACCCGGCTCCGCCCGGCTCAAATTCCGGCCCGGACAGGGCGCCGTCAGCCTGATATTCCCCGGCCTCCTCCTCTGCCCTGATTGGAGGGGCCGCGGCCGGAATTGATTCCACCGCCTTCGCAACCGGCAATTCTCCCCTGACGGCTGATTCATCCTGCCGCTTTAATTCAGGGCCTTGGGACCGCTCCCGGGCAGGCGGCTCCCCTGTCTTTAGGGCAGCGTTATCCTGCGGCCTAAAAATTTTATTTCTTAATTCATCCTGCCGCCTTTTCAGGGCTAAGTGCACGGCGGCCACCACAGCGCCATGCACCTGGTTGGAGTGCTGAAAACGAATTTCCTGTTTGGCGGGATGAACATTTACATCCACCCCGGCCGGCGGCAGATCAATAAACAGTACCCCGGCCGGCCGGCGGCCCTTCATCAGAAAATCGCGCATCCCCTCAGCCGCGGCATGGGCAAGCATTCTATCCTTCACTACCCGGCCGTTAACAAAGAGCCAAAGCCTGGCCGAGCGGGCCGTCTCCTCCTCGGGCAGCAGAAGATAGCCCCCAACCCTGATCTCCGTTTCCTGCCGCTTCCCCGGCAGAGTCAGGAGTTCAACATCACGCAGACCAAGGGCGCGGCGCACCCGCTCCTCCCCGCTCCCTGGTACAAGGTCAAAAACCCGCCGCCCCTTCACCTGCAGGGAGAAGCCGATTTCATTATGAATCAAGGCGTAGGAACGTACCGCCTCATCAATATGGGCCGTTTCGGTGGCGGTGGATTTAAGGAATTTCCGCCGGGCGGGAACATTGGCGAAGAGGTTTCTGATTTCCAATACAGTACCGGGGGCGGCCCCCATCTCATGCACCTTGATCAGCTTGCCGAAACGACTCTCTAAGCGGCTGCCGAGAGGAGCCGCCGCCCGGCGGGAGGTGATAATAAGTTTAGAGACCGAGGCAATACTGGGGATGGCCTCACCCCGAAAGCCCAGGGTGTTAATGGCCGTAAGTTCCGAGGCGTCACGCAGTTTACTGGTGGCATGCCGTTCCAGGGAGAGAAGCATATCGTCCTCATCCATCCCCATGCCATCATCAATAACCCGGATCAACCCGCAGCCCGCCCCCTCAATTTCCACGGCAATATTATTCGCCCCGGCATCAATTGAGTTCTCCACCAATTCCTTAACCACCGAGGCCGGCCGTTCAACCACCTCACCGGCGGCTATTTGATTGGCCAGATTCTCCGGCAGGATTCGAATGAGAGACATTTTCTATTTTCTATACGTGATGTGATCTCGTAAAAAACCAAAAAGAGGATGCTCACCCACCAAGGTGTAAACGGTTTCAGCGCAGATACTGCTCAACATTCAGGCGCACCCAGTTTTTATCCCACCACTCCACGGGATTGACAAAGACCCCGTCTACCAGAATGGAGAAATGGAGATGATCGCCGCCCGCCATGCCGGTATGACCGCTGCGCCCTAACAGCCCGCCCTTTTTAACCATATCTCCCACCGCCACCTTAATCTGGCTTAAATGGGCGTAGAGGCTGAAAAGCCCCTGACCGTGATCGAGAATTACCACATTACCGTAAATGCCTAAATAATCGGCATAAACCACTTGACCGGCATTGGCCGCCTGTATCCGGGCATGGCGTATCGAGGCCAGATCAAGGCCCTTATGCACCTGATGATCAATCACCCGGCCCTTATAGTAATAGGTCCGATAATCAGCAAACCCGGCCCGCCGGGAACTGCGCCGCATACGCTCAAACCGCCCCTTCCAGAAACGCTGCGGACTGGTATGCAGGCATATCTCCCTTATTTTAGCAGCGTTTCGATGCCTGATGTTGTTATTAACATAAAGGAACTCCTCCAGAAGCGTGCCCTTCATCTCTGGGTAATTCTGGGCGAATTGCGGCATTTTAAGTTTAAGGAAGGATTCACTGATGTTTATCCTGTCCCGATGTTTTATGGTCTTACGAACCTCCAGGCCGATATTTAACCGGCCCTCATTCCCGGCCCGGTCGACCGCCGAGATAAAGGCCGTTTTGATTTTTTCGGTGTTATAGGGCAGACCGATCAAGGCTCCATAGATCCCCCGCCCCCTGGCCTTAACGGGAAATCCGGGAAAATAATAACCGTTAATATTCAGTCCGCTCTTGCCTAACTCCTCATTGGCCCGATAGATAATAATACCGGCACTGCCCGGCTTTATCAGACGCGGGCCATCCACAAAACTCAGTTTAGGGGCCTTGGTATCAAAGATCAGCGGATAGGAGACCGTCGTCTCATTACCCTGCCCCCAATGCCAGTATGAAAAGTCATGGGCCTTAATCAGCAGATCAGCCCGGCCGTCGCTGAGCCCCAGAGCGGCCGCGTCAATCTTCACCGTCTCCGCCACCGTCGGAGGCCCTCCGGTGAGCCCGCCTTTTCTGACAAACTGCCTGTGCATAAGAACGATATCGTGCTTGCCCTGCCGCAGCAAAATCACAAAATCCCGCACTCCACTCTTTTTGTCGGTAATCCGGAGCGGTAAACTGCTCTGGCGGCCCAGAAGACGATTCTGGATGGAGAGATTAATAACCGGAGGCTCCATTTCCAGGAACTTAACCGCGAGAAAGCCGGCGACTACAATTAAAGCCAGGACAAGCAAGATCACCAGACGCCGTAATCCGCGCTTAGGTCTATCCATTCGTTTTAATGATACAGCCATTTTATAATATCCTTTCCGAATTCACATTTATTGGTTACGCTTCAATTAAGGCGGGTAAACTCCATGTAACCGTTCAGATGTGCCCCAGGTTCGTCCGTTTCGGCCCCCTCACGTACAACAGGTACGCTTCGGGGGCCGAAACGAACGAACCTGGGGCACATCTGAACGGTTACAGTTTACGAGTTGAGGGTAATTTATTGCCTCTGCTGAACGGTTACAACTCCATTAAAGCTGAGCAGTTACGACTTTTTGTTTACAGAACATAATGGACAATGTTATTGAAAGAGCTGTTCAGCAACACCCCAGATCGACGTCTACCCTTACCTCGCACTTATATAATACATACTGCCCCCTTTTGCAAAGAAGATGGATCACTTTCACACCATCATTATCGGCGGCGGGCCGGCGGGCCTGAGCTGTGCCGCCGCTCTCGCCGAACATGGCCGCCGGGTCATTGTCCTGGAACGGCGTAAGCGGCCCGGCCCCAAGGTCTGCGCCGGCGGTATCCCCTGGCGCGCCAGAGAGGAGCTGCAACTGCCTGAAGAGCTCATTGAGGGTTCCTTTCCGGCCCAGCATGTTTACACCCCTCGTCAGCGGGCGGTGCTCCGCTCCCCAAACCCCATTATCTCCACCGTCAACCGGGAGCGTCTCGGCCAATGGCTGACGCGAAAGGCCAGGGAGGCCGGGGCGGTTATTGCCGACGGCTGCCCGGCCTTGAAGATTACCGCCAGCCAGGTCATTACTCCGAAAGGGCGGCTGTCTTATAAAAATCTGGTGGGGGCGGATGGCAGTTCCTCTATTGTTCGGCGTTACCTGCAGTTACCAGCCGTCAAGATGGGAGCCGGAATAAATTTTCAGATCCCACGCCGGCTCCCTCACATGGAGTGGCATCTTAACGCCGCCCGCTTTAATAGCGGTTATGCCTGGATATTTCCCCACCGTGAGAGCAGTTCCATCGGCATATACGCCGAGCGTCATGACCTGCCGCCGGCCCTCATGGAGAAGCGCCTGCGGGCCTGGGCCGCGGCCCGGAATATAAACCTCACGGGCTGCCGGGCGCGGGCCGCCTTGATAAATTTTGATTATCGGGGCTGGAATTTCGGCCAGGTCTTTCTGACTGGAGACGCGGCGGGCCTGGCCTCCGGCTTTACCGGCGAGGGGATATACCCGGCAATTATCTCCGGCCGGGAAATCGCCCGTACCATTATCGACCCGGCGCACAACCCCCGCCGTCTGCAGCGCCTCATCAACCGGCACCGGCGGCATCAACGAATGCAAAAATTCTTCACAGGCAACAAAGTTATTTGCCAAACAGCCCTGGAAATGATAGTCTTGGCCATGCGGATCGGCCTCTTGGATTTCCGCCTGCTGGAGATGTATTAAGGGACTCCAGAATAAAACAGGAGACAATAATGCGCTACGACAAAAAAAAGACCATTTTCTATAATATATTATTCGTGGTTTTCTGTACCGCCCTCTTCCTCTTTCTATGGAATGCCCCGCCTGAGACCACCAAAAAACTACCCCAGGATAAAATTCATCAGCGCTTCCAGAATATGGGTAAAAAGGCGGCCGAACAATTCTGCGAGAAATGTCATAACCCCAAGGGCGAGGTGCCGCTGCCCAAAAAGCATCCGCCCAAATATCGCTGTCTGCTCTGCCATAAACAAACCAGAAAATAACTGCCTGTCAAAAATCATTCAGTCATGAGTACCATTATTCTCGCCAGCCTGGAAGATACCAAAGCCCTTGGGCGGCGCCTGGGCGCGGAGGCCCGCCCCGGCGGCATCATCACCCTGAGCGGCGATCTCGGGGCGGGCAAAACCACCCTCACCCGCTTCATCGCCCAGGGCCTGGGGGTGCAAGACAATTATATAACCAGCCCCACCTTCAGCATTATCCATGAATACCAGGGCCGTCTGCCCCTCTATCATATGGATCTCTATCGTTTGCAGGAATTAAGTGAGGACGATGAACTGGGGCTGGAGGATTATCTATACGGCGAGGGGTTATGCGTTATTGAATGGCCAGACCGCCTCGGGGAGATACTGCCCAGCCGCCATCTGCACATTGAACTGACGATAATTTCAGAAAATTCACGTCAGGCCGTGATCAGGGAATTTGGCGGCGGGGAGCACCACTAATCTGATTTGTTGTCAGCCGCCTCAGCCAAAACGGCCAGCAATTTAGACCTGACAATGGGCTTGGTGAGAAAGTCATCCATGCCCGCGGCCCGGGCTCGGTCGGCATCTTCCTGGCGGGCGTGGGCGCTGAGGCCGACAATGGTAACCGGCCTCCCGCCAAGACCGGCATAATCATGCCGCTCCTCAGGCGAAGACTCAATGGCCCTTATGCTGGCCGTGGCCTCCAGGCCGTCCATATTGGGCATCTGCATATCCATGAGGATAAGATCAAATCGTTCTTTCTTTAACTGCTTTAGAGCCAGCAGGCCGTCTCCAGCCACCACCACCTCACAGCCGGCCTTTTTCAACATAATAGTGGCCAGCCGCTGATTCACCAGATTATCTTCCACCAGCAACACCCGCAGGGACAAGGACTGTTCAGCCGCCGTTGCGGCGCTCTGCCGCTCTGCCGCCGTCGTTTTATCAGCCGCTGACGGCAATCTCAATTTAATGGTAAAGCTGAATATACTGCCCTGCCCCGCGACACTTGACAGATAGACCCGCCCACCCATGAGGGAGACCAGCTGGCAGGTAATGGCCAGTCCCAGGCCGGTACCGCCAAAACGCCTGGTAATGGTGCCGTCGGCCTGGGTAAATTTTTCAAAGATGGCGTTCTGTTGTTCCGGCGGAATACCAATACCGGTATCAGCTACTATGAAGCGTACCATGGCCTGGTCATCCTGCTCTCTAACCTCTTCCATCGTCATGCTCACTCCGCCGCGGCTGGTAAATTTCACGGCGTTACCAACCAAATTAACCAGTATCTGCTTTAAACGATTCCCATCACCCAGAAAAGTGGCGGGCAGACGCCCGTCAATCAGATAGTTAAGCTTTATTTTTTTATCATTGGCCGGTTTCATAAACATGGCCGCCACGTTCTTAACAATTTCCGCTAAAGAAAAAGGCTCATTGACTATATCCAGCTTACCAGCCTCAATTTTGGCAAAATCCAAAATATCATTAATCAGGCCCAGAAGACCATCGCCGGACTGCTTTACAGTATTTACATACTCCGCCTGTTCGGGATTCAACTCCGTATCCATGAGCAGGTCGGAAAAGCCGATAATGGCGTTCATCGGGGTTCGTAATTCATGACTCATATTGGCCAGAAACTCGCTCTTCAGGCGGCTGGCCTCACGCAGTTCCTCGTTGGCCTTCTCCAGATCCTCGGTACGGGCGGCAATCTCACTCTCCAGATTTTTGGCGTAATTTCTATCTTTTTCCTTAATCAGGAGGTACTGACGATGATTATGCTCGATTAATTCATGATGCTGGTAATTAAGAACCTTTATCTCACGCTGCAACTGTTCGTTTTCCGTCCGCACCATTTTCTGCTCCATGAGCAGCAGAACATGAGCGGTACAGTTAGGCATCATCGTAGCGGTTAGAGCCCGGCAGGATCGGCAGTCATCCATGGACGGCCAGGCCAGCAGCACCGCCTGCAGCTCCTTCACGACCATCCCAACCATGGCCCGCCCCTGACGATCAGTAAAGAATAAAGGCTCCGCCGCCCCCTTTACGGCCTGAATATCCGCCCTGGTAAATCGATCCTCAAGATCATCAGCGCCGGATGCCGGGCTCAGACCAGCGCCGTCCGCCTTTAATAAATAGAGCTCAATATCCGGCATCAGGGCGGCAAAGGTCTGGACAAACTCCCGCTCACGGGCGTCATCGTCCTCAAGACCGGCAAAGATATCATCCATCACCCCTGACATTTCCTACCCCTCCGGTTCATAGAAAGACTTGGCCTTGGCAATCTCCCCAGGCGCGTCCCTGACTATGATTTTGTAATTATCCAGCATGGATTTAACATGTTTAACGAGATGATTCGGCAGCGGCTCAATTTTATTACGCAGCATGGAATACCCCATCTTACTGGCGATGAACTCCGCTAACTGCAGAATACCGGTTATACTCTCAGGCCTGATACTTTTATCACTCTTATGATGAAAGCGAATAGCCTTCATAACATCAGAGGGCATATTCCAGCTCTTAGCCAGTTGATAACCGACCTGGCAATGATCTGTACCAAGCACCTCCCCTTCACACTCAATCAGAGAATTCAGGCCCGGCTGATACAAGCGGCAGGCCTGCCGTAATTTATCGCCCGCCACCTGATCAAGGGCGATCAGGCCGACATCATGGATAATTCCAGCCAGAAAAAGGTCCTCCCTGGCATCGCCGAATATTCTCTTCCCCACCATATCCGTCAGGATGGCCACGGTGGCGGAATGCAGCCATAACTGCCGACGGGAAAACTCCCCCTCCCCGCTGTCACAGCCGCAGCCGAATATATCCCGCAGAGCCTCCACCGCCACCAGATTACGCAGACTCTTCATGCCGACAAAGACCACGGCCTTGCTGATGGACTCCACCTGGCCGGCAATCCCGAAATAGGGGCTGTTGACCAGGCGCAGCAGGCGGGTAACCAAGAGAGGATCAAGCTGGATCACCTCTTCAAAATCCTGCATGGTACTGTTCTCATCATTCACCATCTGAGTTACCCTGAGGGCGACATGAGGCAGGGTCTTGCTGTCCTTAAATTCGGCGACTATATCTTCGGCAATAGACATAAAATTGGTAAACGTTCCATAAACACCCTGAAATGCTTACACCTCGGAGGGCAGGCATCTGGGTGTGATTTTTTTTGAAAAGCAGTTTTGTTCCCTTTTCAAACAACAATATCATCAAGGGCCAGGATCATATCCTCCAAAACCGCGGGATCAAGACCAGCCAGATCCGCGGCCCGCCCCTTTTTTTCAAATTCATAGGCCACAGCCCGCAGCCCCTCGCATCCCAGACTGGCAGAGGCGCCCTTTATGCTGTGAGCCGCGTCAGCTACCCCCTCGCCGTCACCGGCCTTAAGGGCGGCTTTAATTTTTTGCAAATCACCCTTAGAGGAACTGCGCAGCAGGTCAAGCAGTTCCGTTAACAGATCCCGGTCGTCACCGGCCTGTTCCAGGGCAAATTTTTTATTCCATTGTAAATCGCTCATTATGACCTCATGGCTGAATTTTATCGTCCAAGCAGTTTATTAATTGTTTACCATAAATCATATAAAACAATTGGCCGGGAGACAAATTTTATTTTTCAGGCGGCTGTCAGGGATGGTATCTCAAAAAAACGGCATTGAAATTAAAACAAAAAGAAGCTAATAATTATAACCTTCCAGAAACTATGAGAATGCCTTTTAAAGGACTCCATCAAGGCCGTCAGGGTACCTTGCCTCTAAGCCATAAATCAAGTGAGACAGATATTATGAATTACCTTAAAAAAATTATGCTGCTGGCCTTAATCCTTACCCTCTCCGCCTGCGGAACGGAAAATATTAACAAGGCAGTTGCCAATGGGGCCACGGCCATTTCGGGCCATGATTTGCGGGCGCTGTTAAGCGGCAGCACCATCAAGAGCGAGGGCTATGGCGAAGAGGCACACATCACCTTCTCGAATAACGGCCGCCTCAGCGCCACAAACTTAGACAAAGAAAAGGACACCGGCACCTGGCAGGTCGATGACCAGGATCGTCTATGCCTGAAATTCAGGAAATGGGGTCAGGGTGATAAGATATGCTACCGGGTATACAAAGAGGGGAAGGAATACAAACAATTTAATGACAGTGGTATTCTGGCCTATACCTTCACGATTCTTACCTCCGGCGGAACATTCAAAGAGGGGATATCATTTGACAACAGCACCGGGGCTAAAGCAGCCACCCCGGACAATAAGAAATCTCCGGCCGTAACTGAGATCCAGCAGCCGCCTGATGCCCCGGCAGATATCAATTTTATCATCCGCCAGAACGCCCATGATTGTCCAGGATGTAATCTGGCCAGAGCCCAGCTTGCCGGCGCAGACCTCAACGATGCCAATCTGGCAGGGGCCAATCTTGTCTATGCCGACCTAAGCGGCTCTTCCCTGCGCCAGGCCAACCTCAGGGGGGCCAATTTATACCGGGCCAATCTTCAGGGGGCGGATTTAAGCGGCGCTGATCTCACCGGGGCCAATCTCACCGAGGCTGATCTGAAAGGTACTATCCTCAACGGTGTTATTGGCCGCCCCTGAAAAGCCCCGGTTTCTTTACTCAAAAACGTATTCAAAGGCCTCGCCGATATCATGGACAAAATGGCAGCTCAGGCCCTGAATAGACTTCGGCGAAATGTCATTAATATCCCTTGAATTCCTAAAGGGTAAGACAATTTCCTTAATATCGGCCCGTACCGCGGCCAGCACCTTTTCCTTGACACCGCCCACCGGCAGAACATCGCCGCGCAGGGTTATCTCACCGGTCATAGCCACGTCACGGCGGACAACTTTATCGCTAAGTAATGAGGTCAGGGCCGTGACCATTGCCACTCCGGCCGAGGGGCCGTCTTTGGGAATACCGCCTTCGGGGACATGGACATGAAGATCAAGGTTGGCGAAAAGCTCATCGTCAATCTCTAATTCATCGGCATGCGAGCGGATATAGGTGAGAGCGGCAGTGGCGGATTCCTTCATCACATCACCCAACTTGCCGGTGAGGGTCAGCATTCCCTTGCCCTTCATCTTGGCGGCCTCAATAAACAGCAGAACGCCGCCCACCGGTGTCCAGGCCAGGCCAGTCGCCAGTCCCGGCCCCCAATGGCGGGCGCTGCTCTCCGGCAAAAATTCAACCGGCCCGAGAAAACGCTCCACCGCCTTTTCCGTTAATACCCGCCGGCCGTTGTTGCCGGCCACAATACCCCGGGCTATACCCCGGCATACCGAGCCGATACGACGCTCCAGATTACGCACCCCGGCCTCCCGCGTGTAAGAGCGGATAAGCTTACGAAGGGCCTTCTCCCGAAAAACCACATTGTCGGGGGTAAGGGCATGGGCGGTGAGCTGCTTACTTATCAGATGCCGTTTGGCAATCATCACCTTCTCATCTTCCGTGTAGCTCGTAAGTTCAATTATCTCCATCCTGTCCCGCAGAGGGCCGGGAATATTATCCATAAAATTGGCCGTGGTGACAAACATCACCTTAGAGAGATCAAAGGGAATTTCCAGATAATGATCGACAAAGGAAAAATTCTGCTCCGGATCAAGAACTTCAAGCAGGGCGGAGGAGGGATCACCCCTGAAATCAGCGCCCAGTTTATCAATTTCGTCTAACATAAAGAGGGGATTATTAGAGCCCGCCTTTTTAAGACTCTGAATAATCCGGCCGGGCAAAGCCCCGATATAGGTACGGCGGTGCCCCCTGATTTCGGCCTCATCCCGCACCCCGCCCAGCGAGATGCGGACAAATTTTTTACCCATGGTCCGGGCAATGGACTGGCCCAGGGAGGTCTTCCCTACCCCTGGCGGCCCCACAAAGCACAGAATAGGGGCATGCAGATCCGGTTTGAGCTTTAAAACGGCCAGAAATTCAATAATCCGTTTCTTTATTTTATGCAGACCATAATGGTCATGGTCTAATATCTGCTGGGCCTTATCAAGGTCAAGTTGATCCGCGGTGGAAAGCCGCCAGGGAAGATCAAGAATCCACTCAATATAGGTGCGGGCCACGGTATATTCAGGCGATGAAGAGGGGATACGGCGCAAACGAGCCATTTCCTTATCCACGGTTTCTTTGGCCTCCTCCGGGAGCTTGGTACTCTTGATCTTTTTGTTGAGGTCAGCAAGATCAACATTATCGTCCTCCTCCCCCAGCTCTTTGCGAATGGCCTTCAGTTGCTGCCGTAAAAAATATT
>DRPV01000203.1 GCA_011330685.1 Desulfobacterales bacterium | reverse complement strand
AGATTGGGGTCACTTCTGTCTCTGATCCGGATTATTCCGGCTGTGCCGGAGCCTTGAAACTGGCCCAGGATTTACCGCCGCAGCATTGGGATAAAATCGGCTTTGCCGGCTGAGGCGCGCCAATCACAATCAACCTCATGAATGCTATCTTATATATAATAATGGGGCTTTCCCTCGGTGTAGGGCTGACTCTGATTTATCTCCAGGAACGGTTCGTCAGGGAGCGGCGGCTGTTGGTGGCCATGGGGGAATCAGAAAGGGCCAAGTCTGCCAAGATGCTCAAGGATCTCGACAACCAGTGGGAGAGTACTTGCGCGCAGTACAAAGAGGATATTGAGATGTATAAGACGCGCCTGGCCGAGGCTCAACAGAAACTGGAAGCCCGGGAGCCGGATAATAATGATGACAGCGATGATGAAGCCGCCGCGGCTCTGGCTGAGGCCGGGGAACGGATCAATATCCTGGCAGAGGAGTTAGAGCGGGTCAAAGCGCAAAAGGCCGAGATCAGCACCGAAGAGCGCCAGAAATTTCAGCATGATATCAGCGTTTATCAGCAGGAGATAAAAGATCTTCAAGCTGAGATAACCTTTTTAAAGGGCGAGGTCAAACGCCTGCAGGATGCCAAGAAGAATCAACTACCCGATGACTGTATCGTCCTGAGTGACAGCGGTCATCTCCTGCCCGGTTCCGTGGCCAGGGCCTTTATGAAGTCCGGTAAGGGGGATTAATTGCCGTTTTCACTTCTCTAACTGCTGGCGCAGGCCGGTGAGCTTTTCTTTAAAATTCTTAATATACTCGTCTAACACATCTTCCGAAGAAATCACATAGGGCGTTACCATTACCATCAGCTCGGTTTTGCTGCTTTTAATGGACTTTGTTTTAAACAGCCAGCCAATACCGGGGATATTCTTCAAGAGGGGAATACCGCTTTCATTATTGGTTTTATTATGGGCAATGAGACCGCCCATGAGGATTGACTGGCCGTTTTTGACTGCCAGTTTGGTCTTGATCTCCTTGGTTGATATGGTGGGTGAATCAATTCCGGCGGTGGTCTGATCCTTGACGGAACTGACCTGTTGGTCGATATCCAAGAGGATAATTCCGTCATTATTTATGCGGGGTGTAACCTTCAAAATAACGCCGGTATCCTTATATTGTACAGTACGGTTGGAGGTGGTGCTGCTTGTGGTATCGCTGGTCTCGCTGGTTATAATGGGAACCTGCTCACCGACATTTACCGTGGCGGATTCATTATTTAAGACTAGTACCTGTGGTGACGAGAGGACGGTAAAATTATTGTTGGTAGCCAGGAAATTAAATAATTTAAAGATGTCGGTCTGGTCGTCAAAGGCCAGATTGAATTTCAGGCCGTCGCTTTCATTAAAACTTATCCCCGTACCATGAATCTCGGCCGCGTTGTTTTTCAGGGCCCATTCCACCCCGTATTTCAGGTTGTCGTCCAAGGAAACCTGGGCCACCATAACCTCAATTAAGACCTGCATGGGCATATTGTCGAGACGTTCCAGGAGCTTTCTGACCCGTACATAATCGGGGTACAGGCCGCGGATCATGATTATATTGCGGCTGTCATCGGGGATGAGGGCCGGCTCTCCGGCAAACTGCATGGAGGCGGCGTTAAGGCCGGGGCGGGATTTTTTAAATATTGCCGGTTCGCGCGTACTTTTGTTGTTTCTGAAGGAGCCGGGCGGGGTCATGCGCTTGTTTTTACTGCTGCGGGAACTGCTTTTGACCCCTTTGCCGGAAATCAGAGAGGATACCAGATTGGCCAGATCCGAGGCCACGGAGTTTCTGACATTATAGATATAGATGGAGTCACGGCCGGCGGTGGGGGCCCGGTCTAATTCCTTAACCCATTTTATGGCGGTTGCCACCAGGCTCTTGTCGTAGCCGATGATAAGCAGGGAGTTAACCCGCTCCAGGGGGATGATCTGCACCCCTTCAAAGGACTTTTTGTTGACCTTTAAGGCCTTTAAAACCTCCACCAGCTCATCCCGCAGATCAAAGAGCGGGGCCTGCTTTACCCGTACCATCTCCACCACGAGGGAGGATAGAGACGAGACGTCGAGGCGGGATAATATCCTCAGGGCATCAATAATCTGGCTCTCAAAATCGGAGATAATCAGGGTGTTTTGATCCGGCAGGTTATAAACCACCGAATGCTTGGAGAGGTAAGGCTTAACGAGCTTCTCGGCGTCGGCCGAGGAGAGGTGCATGATCGGCACAATCTGGGTGATAAGGCGGGCGGAGGGCTTTAGCTCTCCCACCTGGTTCTTGTTGTAGATGGCTGTGGGGCTGGGCTTACCGGCGACATATATATAATAATGATCCCCCTCGTTGCGGATATCCAAGCCGTTGATATTAAGAATCTTCTTGAAGATGACAAAGAGTTGGTTCGTGGGGATCTTCTTGCCGGAGCGGATGTTCACCGTCCCCTTTACCGCCGGATCAATGATATAACTTATATTTAAGGTCTCGGCGATGACCTGGATGACCTCGTAGATATCGGCATTATCGAAGTTCAGCATTACCCCCTCACCTGCCACCCCCGCAGTCTTTTCTTGCGGCTTCTGGCCGGTCATACTCTTTAAATAGGGGTTGATGGTGTCCTCTTTGGAGGATAAATCGCGGACATCGGGGCCGGGAGGAGGCTTCTTCAGCGTTGTTTTCTTCTTGGCCGACAAGAGGGAGGGACGTGTTTTCCTGCCGGCAGTGGCCTTGTCTACTTTCTGGCTGATCTCGTGGAGATCCATCCAGGTCTTGTGCTGATCTAAGTCATTGTTTTTGTAGGAGCAGCCGTTCAGCGGGAGCAGAGCCGCCATGATTATCAATAATAATTTACTAAATATTTTCATATTTTTCATATTGCACCTTAATATGGAACTGCAACTCAGTTGTTTTTAACGCCCAAAGGGCATTGGCGGCGCGGCAGAGGGTATTGACTGCGCCCGTCTGCGCCGTGCCACCCGGCTGGTATCTGGTTTGACCGGCGGCCTTCTGGTGATTATCAGCCGTCTGCCGCTGCTTCGTCCGGTGGTCTGCACCCTGGGGCGGATGGGATTTGTTCTGTTAACCGGTACCAGCGGGGATTCGGCCGGTCTGACAAAATGAGGCGTCTGGCGGCCATGGAAGGTATAATTCCGCTTTTTATCCGGATCATATAATAATTTTTCTACCTTGTCGCCGTCCTTTTCAAAGATAATTTTATCCGGGGTAATGGCTGTCACCTTGTAACCGCTTAACAGCTCACCCTCTTTGACCCGCAGATTTTTTACTGTCGAGCGATTTTGGGGGGGGCGAAAGCGGTTCCGGGGGCTGAATCTGTTTTGTGGTGTGGGCCGAAATCTGGTCTTGGGGGCTGGAATTGTCAGGATGGCCACTTTAAAATTATCGCCAATGATGGAGCCGGTGTAAATCACCTTGGAGATATTGGTCTGAATCCCCAGGTCGTTGGCGGCGTTGAGCTTGTCGGCTGCCGTGTTGTCTGCCCCGGTCAGGCTCCGTTCCGGGTTGAAAAGATAGCCATTCTCAAGGTTTGGCAGGGCCGCGGGAGGCGTAATGCCCGGAGGCCGGGCAGGGGGCGGTTTGACGGGCCTGTTTGCCCGCTGTACCGTGGCTGCCGGTTCGGCCATTTTGTTTTCCCGCCAGGTGGTGGCAATACCCCGCATCATTACAAAGACGGTGATGAACAAAATAGCGCTTATGGCGAGTTTTATCATCTCTTGGCCCTCATATTGCGGCCTCCGGCCTTGGGTTTGGCTAAACGGTAAAATCCCTTTATGGCGATGAAGACCTTTAACTGGTCGTTTCTGAAGGCTTTAAAGGTAAAATTATCTATTTTTAAAAAATAGTTCGATTTGTAAACCAGGGCCAGGAATTTAACAATATTGTCCAACCTGCCGGTGAGCCTGATCTTCACCAGAACCTCACCATAAATCTTGTTCTTATCCTGGATTGATCTGTAGCTTGGCCTTAAAGATTCTGGACTCAAGCCGGCTTGATGGAGGATATCCTGCAATTTGATCTGCATGACCGAGGTGATTTCGCCGGCCGAATTGCCGGTAAAGAGACGGGCATCGAATTGCCGCTGGCGGCCTTCAAGCTCTTTAAGCTTCTTTTTTAACTTATCTAAGTTGCCGGTAGTTGTCCGGTATTGGTCTAAAAGAGCCCGTTTAGTCTGGATACCTGTCATAATATCATCATACCTGCTGATGGCAAGCCTGCCGATATTTAAGACGGCTAAGAGTACGGCAATGGCAATAAGGCCATTGCGGGAACGGAGTTGGCTGAGGATCTGACTTATTTGCTTCATGGAGTTATCTCCACGTTGAAATAGGTCTTGCCGCGCCGACGGCTGGTGGACTTTAAACTGGCGGCCCCCGTCTTCTGCAATTTTTCGGTCAAGGCACCAACGTCTTCGGTGTACCCCATAATTTCGACGATACCGGTTCTGGGGTTAAATCTCAGCTGGTCAATATAGGAGGTCGGCGGCATGGTACGGGTTAATTTGGTCAGGAAACTGATAAGATCAATATTTTTACCGTTGCTTTCTATCTCGTGGATGGCCTTTTGTATTTTCTCTTCCCTGGCTTCCAGGTTTCTTAACTCGTGAACCTTTGGCATGATATCCGCGATGGCCTTATTGATATTGTGGTTGTATTGCCACAACTTATAAGTCTTGACCATTCCAAAGGCGAGGAAGGTGACAATATTTAAAACCAGGAGAACGCCGATGATTATTTTCAGGTAATCAGGCTGCTGGTATGAAGCCGGTAAAAGATTATACGACTTTAACAGGGGGCGCTGTTCCAGAAGGAGGCGGGCATCGAGATAATCAAAATATGGTTTGGCCTCCGGCTCCGGCGCGACAGGCGGCGCCTCTCCCTCCCATTGCCCTAAACGGTATATCTTGTCGGTGCGGCAAACCTCCACGGCCTCCTGGAAGCTGGGTTCGGCGCTGCACAGCAGCCGGTCTTCAAGGTTGATGCCGTTAAAGACATAGGCCTTCACGAAACGACCGGGCAGGAGCAGACCCCATTGATTTTTGCGGTTCAAACGGCAGACAAAACGCTGGCTCTCCGGATAGAGACCGCTGAGCTGAAAGCCCGCTTCAATCATTTCCTGGATATAGACATCAATATAACCGCTCTGGGCGGCATAGAGGGTGATCTGATAGCGGCCGGGAGCCCGTACCGCCTCAAAATTATACCAGGGTGTTTCGTCGTTGAAGGGGGTGGTAAGCTCTAATTGATAGCTCACGGCCTCTTTGAGATCGGAGGTATCAAGAGGCAGTTCAAAGGCCTTGAAAAAGAGGAGTTCCTCGGCCACAAAGAGGGTAATTTTGGTGGCGGCAGCATTGGCGAATTTGATGAATTCACCAATGCTGCCGCCAATCCCCTTCTCGTCCCTGGCGATGAAGGCCGATTTGGCGTAGTCCGTGGGATGGCAGAGGGTTATCCCATGTTTGCTGATGATTATTTCAACAGGTTCTTTCATAAATTATTCAGGCAGGCCTGTACACGGCCCCCTGTCTCCTGTTTGCCTGCGTTCGTTCATCGGTAACGTTCCTGCCAGGCCATCCGGATAAAGTTGCGGCCGCTTTTTTTGATCAGCAGACTGTCGGTGACGGCGGTGCGGTGGGGCTTAATGCCGCCTCTTGGGGCCTCGTTCTGCTGTTCCATATCCTCTTTCACTTCATCGGCATAACCGGTACCGACAATAAAATAATATTGGTTCATACCGCGGTTATAGTTCAGGTAGTTATGCAGAAGGGTATATTGTTTGTCGCCCATGATTTCAGCGGTAACGGCCCGCACATTATAACCGTATTCCTTTTTGGCCGCCTGGTAGGCGGCTGCGGCCTCCTTATTGCCGTTAGTCAAAAAATCCAGCATGGCGGGAGTTACACTGTTAAAATTAATTTTGCCGGTTGGATTATGGACAGTAAAGATATCAGCGGCCTCAAATTTGCCGGTCAGGGCCTCGGTACCCTTAATTAAAAAGAACTCAGAGGGGTCTTTAATGGGGCCGTTTCTGGCGATATAGGGAGAGTCGAGGTTAGTGTAATACTCGTTCTCAGCCCCGTTCAGGCGGTGCATGTCATCAGAATCCCGCCAGTCGGCGATGGAGTCCAGGATGGTGTCAATTCGTATATCATCGGCCCCCGGTTCCAGGCCCAGCTCATAGGTTATAAAAAGACGCATGAGTCCCCTGCTGGCGTGGTTCAGATCAATTTTACCGGATTCATTGCTGACATAATAGGTAATCCGGCCCGTGGGGAGAAACAGAGCGTATTTATAGCCCTGGTAGAATTTATCCCAATCCTCCTCCGGCCCCAGATTGACCGGGGTGTCCAGGGGACGATCCAGCAGCCTGAATAATCCAAGGTTTACCCCCGCCTCGGCCAGAAAATGGCCGATGGCGCGCGACTTTATATTATGGGATATCTTTAATTCGGTGCTGGTCAGCATGATGAGCTGAGAGGCCAGAACGCTGGCGAGAAGCATAACCAGAATCACCACCACGAGGGCAAAACCCTTCTGCCCCGCCGCCCTTCTTTGGCGTTTGTTCATTATTAGATTAGCAGACATGATTACTTTTTGTCCAGCTTCAGGGTCATAAAAGTATTATTTTTACTCGCAATCAGGGATAATTGATAGAAAGCACCCGTGACCATTACATCATCGCCGGAGTCTGCCGCCCCGTTGTTCAGCTGTTCAGGGGTTAACAGCTGTTGTTCAAAGTTTAGAGAATTAACGAGGAGAGAGGTGCGCTCTTTGTCAAGATGGGCGATATTACGGCTTGAGAGTGAGAAGCTCTGGAGAATGGCCACATAGGCCAGCCCCATAATTACCACCGCCACCAGAATTTCTATGAGAGTAAAGCCCTTATTCTGCATTTTCCTGTAATTTGCTCAGCGCCTTATCATCGGCGCATTTGGGCACTATACTGTAATCCTGCCCCTCATAGGTAATATCAACCTCGGGGCCTGTATCCTGGTCATAGTTCACCGCGAAGGAACTCACGTTACGGGATAAAATGGTCATCTCGTCAAAATCAGGCACGTATTTATCATAGGGGTAATCCGTATTATAATAATCACGTTTTTCGGTGTAATATATGGCCTGTTCGCTGCTGTCATAACGATATATGGCCAGTACGATTCCGGCATCCTCATAGATATAAGGGTTGCGGGTGACAAGGCGAAAGATATCTCCGTCGCTGGAGATTAGTAACTTTCTGGTGTTATAGTCATAGACGGCGCTGCTGATCTGGCTTTTTAGCAGATTCAGGAGGCCGTATTGCCGCTCCATGCTCAGAATCCGGCGGCTGCCCTGGGCGGAGAATTTAATCCCCACGTTCAGTACTGAATAGAGCATTACCGAGACCATGGCCAGCACCAGTATGGCAACGATAAGCTCAAAGAGGGTGAAGCCCTGTTTTTTAATCCCCATTGTTCTCATCCCGTAACTATTGTGGGTATATCGCAGGGTTGGAACGTGTGCAGGGTGGTGGCCATGGGACGCTTACTGCACAACGGGCAGCCCGGAGAGGGAGTCGATAATAATCTTCTCGCTGCGGTCGCCTCTCGTAAAAGATATGGTGGCGGGTGTGGCGTGGCCGTCCGGGGAGAATTTTATAATTTCCGGATTAAGGCCGATGGTATCGTCGGCGCTGAGTTTTAGATCGCGCTCCTCCTGGACGGCACCTTCGTTAAGGCGCAGGTTATTATCCTCATCCAAGGTCATAATTACGGCCCGGCCATTGGTCACCGCCTTGAGGCGGGCGTAGCGGACTGCCGCCATTATCCGGCCGCTCTGTTTTTTAAAGGCCAGGGAATCCATGAAGCGCCCCACCGAGGGCCCGGCCACCCCGGCCAGAATACCCATGATTATCATGACCACAAGGAGTTCCAGGAGTGAAAACCCCCTGGGCCTGCTGTCTTTTTTTTTAACCGGCAATATCATTAATACTTAAGATAACCGTCAGCATGGAGATAACCACATAACCGGCCACCAGGGCGATCATCAGGATAAAGGCCGGTTCGATCATGGCTATCAGGCGTTTAATGCGCAGACGTAGTTCCTGCTCGTAATGTTCGGCAATCTCGCCGCATACTTCTCCGACGCTGCCGGATTCCTCGCCAATGGCGAGGAGATCCACCGCCAGGTCGGGGAACAGCCCCCCCTGCAGCTTGGGAGCAATACGCTGCCCCTCCTTCAGAGCGCGGGTGGCCCTCTGCAGTAACCTCTGGTATTCAATATTTCCGGCCACCCCGCTGCATATCTTGAGGGCGACGGCGAGATGGACGCCGTTTTTGACCAGCACCTCCAAGGTGCGGAAAATACGGGTGGTCTCCAGATCCCGGATAAAGCTGGAGATAAGGGGCAGGGTAATGGACTTTTCGTCCCATATTCTCCGGCCCTGAGGGCTCCGGATAAAATATATCAGCCCGATAACCGGGGCGCTCAGTACCAGGAGGGCCAGGAAAATATGATTCGAGAGGAAGGCCGAGGCGTCCATCATGATTTTGACATTCAAGGGCAGTTTATGGCCCATACCCTGAAAGAGAACCTGGAAACGGGGCAGGATGGTGGTCACCAGGATACCGATGGCGACGATCCCCACCAGAAGCAGAATCATGGGATATATGGAGGCCGAGATGACGTATTGGCCCAGCTCCTGAAAGGTCTTCTGGTAGTCGGCAATCCGAGCCAGCATACTGGGCAGAATACCGCCTTCCTCGCCGGCTCGGGCAATGCTGACGTACATGGAGGAGAACATCGGATAGTCGGCCAGGGCCTCGGAAAAGGATTTACCCTCTTTCAGTTTACGTTCAATCTCGGCGGTAAATTTTTTAAAGGCCGGTTTCTGGCTGTTTTGGCGCATGGTACGCAGGGCGGCGTCAAGGGAGAGACCGGCCTTTAAGAGCAGGGCTATCTGGGTGGTAAAAAAATCAATATCGGCCTTGGTGAGTTTGTCCTTGCGCAGGAGATTTATGGAAAAATGAAGGGATTTACTCTCATGGTGGGGTTTTATCTCCAAGGGCCGCAGTCCTTTGTCCAACAGGCTGCGGGCGGCGCTTTGTCTGTCGATTTCGTCAATAACGCCCTTGCTGAGCTTATTCGCGGTGTCTAAGGCGGTGTAGTTAAAGAGACTCATGCATGGCACTCCTCGTTACCCGCATAACCTCGGCGAAGGTGGTGATTCCCGCCCTGACCTTATCCAGACCGTCCCTGAACATGTTTCTGAAGCCCTCCGCCTCGGCGATTTTCTGGAGGTCGATGAGGTCATTGCCCTGGGATATGCCCTTGCCCATATTCTCGCTGATGGGCAGGAATTCATAGACCCCGATGCGGCCGATAAAGCCGGTATCGGAGCAGGCCGGGCAGCCCTTGCCCTTATACATTATAAAGTCGTCGCCCTCGGGCTTGTAATCGGTGTATTCCGAGAGATAGCCCTTCTCGACCCGGCATTCCCGGCAGATGCGGCGTACGAGGCGCTGGGCCAGAATGGCCCTGAGCGATGAAGAGATCAGAAAACGCTCCACCCCCATGTCAATCATCCGGGCCACCGCTGAGATAGCGTCATTGGTGTGCAGGGTGCTGAAAACCAGGTGGCCGGTGAGGGAGGACTGGACGGAAATCTCGGCCGTCTCCAGATCACGGATTTCACCCACCATGATAACATCCGGATCCTGGCGGACGATGGAGCGCAGGCCCTTGGCAAAGGTTAGATCAATCTCCGGGCGCACCTGAATCTGGTTAATGCCCCGGAGCTGGTACTCCACCGGATCCTCAAGGGTGATAATCTTGTTGCTGCCCGAATTAATTTGGTTCAAGGCGCAATAGAGGGTGGTGGTTTTACCGCTGCCGGTGGGGCCGGTAACCAGAATAATGCCGTCCGGCAGCGAGATAACCTTACGGAATGATTTTTCCAGGTCGGCCGGCATCCCCAGCTGGCTCATTTCTATTATGATATTCTCCTTTTCCAGGATACGAATAACCACGCCCTCGCCATAAATGGTGGGCATGGTTGAGACCCGCAGGTCAATTTCCTTGCCGGAGATGCGCAGGGATATTTTACCATCCTGCGGAATACGGCGTTCGGCGATGTCCAGGCCGGCGAGGAGTTTGGTACGGGAGACAATGGCAGCCTGCATGGAGAGGGGGGTGATCTCGTATTCGTGGAGGATACCGTCAATACGGAAACGGATATGAAAGCCCTCGTCAAAGGGTTCCATGTGGATATCGCTGGCCCGCCGCTTGACCGCTGTGTCGATCATGGTGTTGACGTATTTGATTACCGGGGCCTCGGAGGCCATGTCCTTCAGCTTGTCGATGTCCGCCTCATCGGAGCTTAAGGTTTCATCGTCGATCTCATCGGTGGAGAGATCATAGTGTTCTCTGACGATATTTTTCATCATGGTTTCCGGGGCCACCTGGACGCTGAATTCCTCCGGAAACAATAACTCAGCGCTGGAGAGAACGTCGCCGTCCAAGGGATCGTTTACCACCATAATGTGTCTTTCGCCGCGTTTGAGCATGGCGAAGAGATGCTCTCGGTGAAAGAGCGGGGAAACGGTGACGGGCAGGAATTCATCGGCCGGGTCCGGCTTGTAGACCTCAATCCCCACCTGCTCGGCCAGGGTCTCCACCAGGTCATCTTCGCTGATGAAGCCCAGGGAGATCAGAATCTCGCCCAGACCCTGGGGGACGGTTTCCATATGGGCCAGCGCCCGTTCAACCTGATTCTGCTGCACCTTGCCCTTGCGCACCAGGATTTCGCCTAACAGCTCCTTTTTCTTGAAAAAAACCGTGTTTCGTATCATCTATGGCCCTCAATGGCATCCTGAAGCTGGTCGGCGAGACGGCGGTCTAAGTGTTGCAGCCATTCATATTCCTGGCGGGCGGCCCGCCAGTTGCCCCGCACGGCATAAACAATACCGAGATTGAGATGGGCTCTGGCGAATTTCGGCTCAATATTTAAGGCCTCCTTGAAGGCTGCTTCCGCCGCCGGCCAGTCATCCATTTCCACCAGGGTTCGGCCCAGTTCAAAATGGGCGAAGGCAAAATCCGGCTGCAGTTTAACGGCCTCCCGCAGGGTGCTGAGTGATTTTCGCAGGCGGCCCAGTTGTCGCCAGCTTACGGCCAGATTACATCTGACCAGGGCGTCAGTGGGCCGCAGGAGAGCGGCGTGGCTCAGGGCCTGGGCCGCCTCCTCTATTTGTCCGGTCTTGCAGAGGGTAGTGCCTAACAGGTCGTGGGCGTGACCGTGGTCGGGGGCAAGTTCCGTCAGGCGTTTATAGGCCGCGGCCGCCTGCCGCCAATGGCCCATGATGCTGTGGCAGTAACCGATGTGGAGAAGCGAATCAAGATGATCCTGGTGCTGCTGCCAGTCCTGTTCAAAGAGGGGCAGGGCCGTTTCATAATCACCAGCGAGAAAGGCGCATTTACCCTCGTGAGCCGTCTCCTGGCCGGTATATGCTTTTTTTGAGGCCATTCTGTTCATTTTACGAATTTTTTTCTCTCTCCACCAGTAAATAAGTTTACCGGGCTGTGGGGACTGCTTTTATTGTTCCTTTATTCGGGGACAGAATAATTTTCACAAAGAACAACGCGAAAAAAATTCTGTCCTCTTGGTGCGGGGGGAATTTTTAATCTGTTTCCCGGCATAAAAACATCAGCTATTCTTAATTATGCTCTTCTCAATATGAAAAAATGGTAATTAATCTATAATCACCATTTAATCAGGCCGTTGTCAAGCCGCTAAAGAGCAAAAAGAGCAAAAGCGGATGCGGCGTTTTTTTTGGCATTGTCGTCAGGGCGTTTGTATCTATTCAGCTAAGGCACCGAATTGCCCTAAACTGTGAGCTGTAACCGTTCAGGAAAGCGAAGACTCCGGATGTGCCCCAGCTCGGAGTCTTCGCTTACCTCGTTCGTTTTGACCTCCGAGTCTGTACTCCCTGTACGTGAGGAGGGCAGGTAAGCGTAGACTCCGAAACGGACGAAGATGGGGTGCAGCTGAATGGTTACGGGCGTTTTAATAAATAAAATGGAGAAAGACCTTTACGCCGAGGTTGCGCAGACGGGCGTGCAGGTTGCGGAAGGCGGCAATGGGATCGGCATATCCCAGGTTAACGAGATAGCGTTGCCGGCCCTCCAAAGGGGTCAGGCTGTTAAAGCTTATTTTGTTGGGACGCACCTCCGCCCCCTCATTAAACCAGCGTTGAAAACCCTGCTCGATGCGGGGCATATTTTCAGGTGCCGCCTCACTGCAGTCTAAAAAAATTTCCACATCCATGTTTATTTGTTGATAGCCAGAATTTTATAAATTGCATCCTTGTACTGTTCCAGGGCGTTTAGATACTGGTCGTTCATCTGTTCCATGACTTTTTGCCATTCCTTCTGGAATTCCGGGTGCTGGGCCGGGCTGATATTCATCTGCATTCCGGTTTGCTGGGCCAGGTTCTGCTGCAGCTGAGCCGTCTGCATGGCAAAATTATCCTCTAATTGCCGGCGTAATTGCTTTTTATGATCCAGATAGCGGGCCAGGATATTTCTGATCTCGCCGGTTATACCGCCTAATTCAGCCCTGCTCTCCGGAGCGGCGAGGGCCATTATGCCGCTCAGAGCCCCCTCCCAGGCGGGAATACCGTCTTCCTCCGCATGGCGGGGCAGGTTGATATTACGCATAAACGAGCTGGCAAGCCCCTGGCGGAAGGCCTCACCGGCCGGGCCTGGATATTTATCCATCAGGGCGTTGAGATCCACGGCCTTGCCGGCGGTAAATTCACCGCCGGCTCTCATCCCGGCCCGTCGGGCATCCTCGTTGTCATCGCCGTCAGCGGCCTCCGCGGCCTCCGCGCACATACGGGCCGCCCTGGCCATTACCATTTCCATTGTGCTCTTAATCTCGGCCATAATTATTCCTCATCATTTCATCCTTGAGTAAAATTTATCTTTAGGATACATTTTAACGCTCTTGAGAAAGATATAAAAGGATAATAATTATGCGTGTCGCAATGTATTACAATAACAGCGATATCCGCCTGCAGGAGATGCCCCGGCCGCGGATCGGGGCCGGGGAACTGCTGGTTAAAATTGAGGCTGCCGGGATCTGCGGCAGTGATGTCATGGAGTGGTACCGGCGTGATAAGGCCCCCCTTGTGCTGGGTCACGAGATTGCCGGTGAAGTGGTGGAGGCCGGGGCTGGAGCCGGTTTTAAAACAGGTGACCGGGTTGTTGCCACCCATCATGTCCCCTGTCAGAGCTGCGCGCGCTGTCTGTCCGGTCATGAGACGGTTTGTGATCTCTTGATGAGCGGTACCCATTTTGATCCGGGTGGTTTTTGTGAATATGTGCGGTTAGCGGCAGTTAATGTCCAGCGTGGTACCTGGAAAATCCCCGCTCAGGTGAGTTATGAGGCCGCTACTTTTGTTGAACCGCTGGCCTGTGTCCTGCGGGGGCAGCGGCGGGCGGGTCTAACTGCGGGGGACAGCGTTCTGGTTCTGGGCAGCGGGATCTCCGGGCTGCTGCATGTCCATTTATCGGCCATGAGCGGGGCCGGTCTGGTGGCTGCCACCGATTTCAGTGCCTTCCGTCTGCGGGCGGCGGCAGGATTCGGAGCCGATTTTACCCTGCGGGCCGACGCGGATGTCCCGGCTCTCTTCCGGGAGCGGAACCAGGGCCGGGGTGCTGATCTGGTTATTGTCTGCGCCGGGGCCGCGGCGGCAGTACAACAGGCCATGGCCGCTGTGGGCCGCGGCGGCACTATTCTGCTTTTTGCCCCCACCGAGGAGGGCCTTACTCTGCCCTTGGCGGTGAATGATCTCTTCTGGCGCCGGGATGTGACCATGACCACCACTTACGCCGGCGGCCCCCGTGACTGCCGGGCGGCTCTTGAGCTTATCAGCCATGGCCGTCTGCGGGTTGAGGAGATGATTACCCATCGTTTCGGTCTGGCCGATACCGTGGAGGGCTCAAAACTGGTGGCAGCGGGCGGGGATTCCATCAAGGTGATTATTCACCCTCAGGAATGACAGTGTCGTAAAAAGTCAAAATCGGTAATATGCCGGGAGACAGGTTAAAATTATGTCCCCGAATAAAAAGAAAATGTCGGAAAATAAAATCAGTCTCTTTAATATCTCGTAAGCTTGTAAACTACAAAAAGGGAGAACATTATGCCGGAGCCGGATAAGGAAGGGAAGCAGTTTCATCAGGATATTCCCATGTCGAAGGAGGGGTTTTTCCTCAAGGGCTGTAATTCACTGGATTGGGGGATGAAGAACCGGCTGGCCCGGATTTTTAACCCCAGGAGCGGCCGGACGGTTATGCTGGCCGTGGATCATGGCTATTTTCAGGGGCCGACCACCGGTCTGGAGCGTATTGACTTAAATATTGTCCCCATTGCCCCCTACGCCGATACCCTGATGCTGACGAGGGGCATCTTACGTTCCACGTTGCCGCCCTCATATAATAAGGGTATTGTTCTGCGGGCCAGCGGCGGCCCCAGTATTTTAAAGGAATTATCCGACGAGTACCTGGCCCTCGATATGGAGGACGCCCTGCGCCTCAATGCCTCGGCCCTGGCTGTACAGGTCTTTATCGGCGGTGAGTACGAGACCCGCTCGGTAAATAATATGACCCGTCTGGTGGATATGGGTATGCGCTACGGGATGCCGGTGTTAGCGGTAACTGCGGTGGGCAAGGACATGAACCGTGACGCCCGCTATTTCCGTCTGGCCTGCCGCATGTGCGCCGAGTTAGGGGCCGCCTATGTGAAAACCTATTACATTCCCAGGGGCTTTGATACGGTAACGGCAAGCTGTCCGGTACCCATAGTAATGGCGGGCGGCAAGAAGATTCCGGAGCTTGATGCCCTGACCATGGCCTATAACGCCATTCAGGAGGGGGCCTCAGGTGTGGACATGGGTCGTAATATCTTCCAGTCCGCCACCCCGGTGGCCATGTTGAAGGCAGTGGGTAAGGTCGTGCACGAGGATATGCCGCCGAGAGAGGCCTATGAATTTTTCCGGGAGACCGCCAATCAGGAACGGTAGGGGCGTATTTATAATACGCCCTTGGTGGCTCCTCTGGAGTGGGGTGCAAAGGTTTACGTCCGTCTGCTTGTCAGGCAATAAGAAAAATATAGCCGATATATAAAATCAGCAGCAGGGCGCCATAGGCCCGGCCCAGCTTTTGCTGCCGCCAGAGTGAGGCCGGCAGAAGAAGCAGGACAAAGGCGGTCATGATGGGGATATCACGCTGGAGGGCCGAGGCGGGAAGCTTGAAGGGAATGATAATCCCGGTGCAGCCCATGACCATCAGCAGGTTAAAGAGGTTACTGCCCAGGATATTCCCCACTACTATATCGCCCTCCCGGCGGCGGATAGCGGAGATGGATGAGGCAAGCTCCGGCAGTGAGGTGCCGACAGCGGCCATGGTGAGGCCGATAACCATCTCCGGGAGTCCGAACAGGCGGGCCAGGTCAACGGCTCCCTTGATAAAATAATCAGAGCCGAACCACATACAGAGCAGGCCGCCGCCACAGAGCAGGGTTATCCGCGTAAATCCGGCCGCGGGCGGCTGTTCCTCTATTGCGGGCAATTGGCTTTTGTGTTTAGCTCCCTCTATCCGGCAGGCCCGGATGGTGTAGATGATGAGGAGGGCAACAAACAGGATTCCCAGCGGCCGGGGGAAATAACCAAACCAGGCGGCGATGAGCAGGAGAAGGCTGACGGTGAGGAGAAGATAGAGCTCTCTCGCCAGGTCTTTAAAGCGCACGGTCAGGGGGTAGAGCAGGGCGGCAATGGCCAGTACCAGGCCGATATTGGCAATATTAGAGCCGACAATATTACCCAGCATGATGTCGGGATGACCGCGCCACGCCGCTCTGAGGCTGACGAAGAGTTCCGGCAGCGAGGTGCCGAAGGCCACCACGGTGAGGCCGATCAGAAAGGAACTCATTCGCAGGCGGGCGGCTATTTTTATCGCCCCGGAGATGAGCATCTCACCGCCCAGGATAAGTATCGTTAGACCGCCGAGAAGGGCTGTTCCTGCCAGGGCGGGCGATGAAAAATTTACCACATGCTGCACCTTAATCCCTCTTACTTTGATAAAAACTTATTATTTTGGTAACCATTCAGCTGCACCCCATCTTCGTCCGTTTCGGAGTCTACGCTTACCTGCCCTCCTCACGTACAGGGTGTACAGACTCGGTGGCCAAAACGAACGAACCTGGAGCACATCTGAACGGTTACTGCTCACAGTTTAAGGCAATTCGGTGCCTTAGCTGAATGGTTACACGTCAACAAACAATAAACCACCCTCCGGAAGGCGACCGCCCTCCAAGACGTCTGTTTCATGGTGTTCATGGAGCGCTTATAACCACTGCCAAAAATTATGCAATACAGTGAAGAGATCATTCAGACGGTAAAAGACGCCGCTGATATTGTAGAAATTGTCGGCGAGACGGTTAATCTAAAGAAAAACGGCACTAATTACAAGGGTCTTTGTCCATTTCATTCTGAAAAGACCCCATCTTTTAATGTAAATCCCAATCGTAATTTTTTTCACTGCTTTGGCTGCGGCGCCGGGGGGGATACCCTGAAGTTCGTCATGTTGAGTCAGAATCTGAATTTCGTTGAGGCCCTGAAGTATCTGGCCAATCGCTATCATATATCCCTGCCGGAGCGTGACCTCTCGCCCCGGGAGCTGGAACAAGCCAAGCGTAAAAACATACTTTATGACATAAACCAGCAGGCGGCGGCGGTTTATCATCAACTCCTGCTGCAGGACCCCAGGGCGGTTAAGGCCAGGGAGTATCTCAGCGGCCGTGGCATCGGGGATGATATTGTCCGGGAGTTTGAACTGGGTTACGCCCCGGAGGGCTGGAACTTTATCCGTCAGGCCCTGCCCGGTTTTTCTGAGGATGATCTGCTGGCGGCCGGTCTGCTGGCGGTTAGTGAAAAAGGCCGGGTCTATGACCGTTTCCGCGACCGCCTGCTCTCGCCTATCTTCAATCATAACGGTAAGCATCTGGCCTTCAGCGGTCGAATTATCGGGGCTGGTGAACCCAAATATCTGAACAGTAAAGACAGCCTGATATTTAACAAGAGTAATGTCCTGCTTGGCCTCTTTCAGAATAAAAAGGCCATCCGGGCCGCCAAACGCTGCCTGCTGGTGGAGGGGAATTTTGATATTCTGGCCCTGGCCTCGCAGGGCTTGCGTTACGCCGCCGCCCCCATGGGTACGGCTCTGACTGCCCTTCATGTCCGGGCCCTGAAGGGCTATGCCGAGGAGGTTATTATTCTCTTTGACGGCGACGCGGCGGGTCTTAAGGCCGCCGGCCGGGCTGTACCCATATTCCTCTCCCAACGCTTAACGGCCAGGGTGGTGGTGCTGCCGCCGGAGCATGATCCGGATAGTTTTGTCCGCCAATTCGGGGCTCCGGCCTTGGAAAAGGAACTGGATAAGGCAGTATCTCTGCCGGAATTTATATTTAATGAGCTGGAAAAACGATATGGTTTGAGCCTGGAGGGCAAGGGGCGGATTATCGAGGAGTTGCAGCCGATTATCCGGGCTACCGCCGATGACAGTCTGCAGCGCACCCTCTTTGTGTCGCATTTCAGCCGCAAACTTGGCTTGCTGCCCGAACAGCTGGCAGGGCGTTTTTCCACCCCGCGCTCATCACCGCCCCCGCCGCCGCCTGAAGGCTCACCCGCGGTGGAGCCGGCAGCGCCTTTTAAGCTTTCCAGGGTGGAGGAACAGCTCTTAAGTTTCTTGATTATCTATCCTAATTATTTAGAGCCTTTTCTAATGGCCGGTCTGAAGGAGACGGTCAGCAGTCCCGGCGGCCGGCAGATTCTTGAGGCCATGGCCAGCTTCGTTGAATCGGGGGCCGCGGCGGAGCCGGAACGTCTATTGGATTTTGTCGAAAGTCCGGCCCGGCCCTTTATCTCCAAAAAAATAATCAATGCCCCTGTCCTGGAAGATGAAGAACTGCGGGTGGAGGCGGAGGAGAAGATTAACTGGCTGGCGGAAAATAAATTACGCCTTGAGATGCTTGGTCTGACAGTCCAGATTAACGAAGCCATAAAAAATAATGATAATGAGCGGCTGATGAAATTGTTAAGCGCCAAGGATGAAATGCGGAAAAAAAAGCAACAAAAATAATTATTTAGTGGTAATTTGTTGCAAAATTTAATATTTTTCGAATCGTAAATCTTATAATACCGGCTTTTGTCTTAAATTTAAGTCTTGCCTGCCGTTCCATGGCGGAAAAGACTTAGGCTTCTTTGATTACAAAGCCGGTATCTACCGTCTTCTTCTAAATTAATCTGCTAATGGTAAAAAAAGAAAAGGCTCCCACGAAAATTTCCAGCCCTTCCAACTCCCTCAATGACGAGTCCCCGGTGTCTGGCGGGGATGATCTTGTGCTTCCCGATATGACGGAAGATGATAGTGATGAGGTAGAGCTTCTTAGTTTTGATACCGATGGTATAAATGTTGATCCGGTCAAGGCCTATCTTAAGGAGATGGGGACGGTCAGGCTGCTCTCCCACAAGAAAGAGGTTAAGCTGGCCGAGCAGATAGAGCTTGGAGACCGGCACGTCCAGAATATTCTGCTTTCCCTGCCCAATGCCGTTGACTGGCTCCTTGAAATTGGCGATAAGCTCCGTTCCGGCAGTATGAATATCTGCTCCCTGATTCGCGGTCTTGATAAAGAGGCGGAAGATGACAATATAGGGGTTAAGGAGGAGTTTTTCTGGAAACTCTCCGAGGCGGTGCGTATTGATAATGAGAGACGCGCTCTGCGTGAGGATTTGCAAAACCTGGGGGACGATCAGGAGCAGGCCGTGAGGATCATGGTGCGGGTAGAGAGAAGCTGTCACGCCATTGCCGCCCTCTTTGGTGAATTCGTCTTTAATAATATCCATCTTGAGAAGATGGCTAAGACCCTGCAGACCTTAGATGAGCAGATGGAAATGGCCCGGCAGGCTATTACTGACGGCACCTCAAGTCACGCTGAGAGTTTCCTGCTTGATCTGGAAAACAGCAGCGGTATGGACTTTGATTCTGTAAGGCAGGCCTTTACCGCTATGCGCCAGGCCCGCGGCTTCAGCCAAAAGGCCAAGAACCAGTTGATTCAGGCCAATCTGCGTCTCGTGGTCAGTGTGGCCAAGAAGTACGCCAATCGTGGAATGCAGCTCCTGGATCTGGTTCAGGAGGGTAATATCGGTTTAATCAAGGCGGTGGAAAAGTTTGAGTATCGGCGGGGCTATAAGTTCAGCACCTATGCCACCTGGTGGATCAGGCAGGCCATTAACCGGGCTATTGCCGATCAGAGCCGCACGATTCGCATTCCTGTTCATATGATTGACACCCTTAACCGGCTGCGCAAGGACTCCAAAGAGTTCGCCTGGGAGTTCGGCCGTGATCCCAGTCCTGAGGAGATGGCTGAACGTACCGGGATTAATCTGGATAAAATCAAAAATATTATCAAGGTCTCTCAGGACCCGATGTCCCTTGATTCACCCATTATTGAGGGTGAAGATTCCCAGTTGTCGGATTTTATTGTGGACACCAATTCCGAGGCCCCTGATGAGGCGACCATCAGGAACAGTCTCAAAGACAATCTGGATCGCGTTTTAGGCACCTTGTCTCCCAGGGAAGAGAGCATTCTGCGGATGCGTTATGGTATTGACTCCGCGGCGGATCTTACCCTGGAGGAGGTGGGGCGGACTTTTGCCGTTACCCGTGAGCGTATTCGTCAGATTGAGGCCAAGGCCCTGAAAAAGCTTAAACACCCATCCCGTCGTAATCAGTTGGCCGCCTTTATGGTGGATTAATCCCCCCCCTTCAATTTTCTTATGAATATTTTACAATCTGCGGTATTAGGACTTGTTGAGGGTGTAACTGAGTTTTTGCCCATCTCCTCCACTGGCCATCTGATAGTAGTCAGCAGCTGGCTGCATCTTGATCAGACCGTAACGAATAAGGCCTTTGAGGTCATTATTCAGTTGGCGGCTATTCTGGCGGTGTTTTTTAATCAGCGCGATAAGTTTACCTTACAGCATATTGAACTTTGGAAAAAAATTATCCTGGCTTTTATACCCATCGGGGCCGTGGGCCTTCTGTTGCACAGGCAGATTAAGGCCCTGTTTTCCGTCCAGATAGTGGCGGTTATGTTCATCATTGGCGGGATTATATTTTTGATTGTTGAATATTTTTATAAGGAACGGGCCTCCACGGTACGGGAGGTCGATGCCATAACTTACAGTCAGGCCCTGTGGATTGGTATTGCCCAGGTGGCGGCCCTTATTCCAGGCACCAGCCGGGCTGGATCTTCTATTATCGGCGCCATGCTGGTGGGTCTTAACCGGCGGGCCAGTGCCGAGTTCTCCTTTCTCCTGGCTCTGCCGGTGATGTTAGCGGCCAGCGGTTTTGATTTTGTAACCCATTATCAGGACTTTTCCGGTGCTAATCTTGAGATTCTACTGGTGGGATTTATTACAGCCTTTATCTGCGCTTATTTTACCATGAAGATATTTATTAATTTTCTGAATCGCAATAAATTTGTCGGTTTTGGCATCTACCGCATTATCTTTGGCCTGCTTCTATTATTTTTTGCCAACTGATCACAGGCGGCGACAACAGGCTTGCAGCCGCTCCTCTTGATAACTGCCCTTAATATCACTGAATAATCAATGACCACACAAGATCACCTGATTGATTGGCTGACCCTGGCCCTTATCCCCGGCCTGGGAGCGGTTGGTATGGGGCGTTTGATTCGGGAGCTGGGTGAGCCGGGGCTGGTATTGGCTGCCGGCAGAGAACGGCTTTTACAGGTGCAGGGTATTCGTCAACCTGTAGTCGATGCCATTATTAACAATCCACCGTCTCGTGAGGCCGAGATTGAACTTCAGCGCCTGCGACAGAATAATTTCAGCCTCCTGACCTGGAATGACCCAGCCTATCCCGCTCTCCTCCGGGAGATATATACCCCTCCCATGCTGCTCTATGTTAACGGTGATGTTGAACTCTTAACCCGGCCCTCCATAGCGATTGTCGGTTCCAGGGCGGCCACCAGCTATGGCTTAAAGATTGGCCGGCGTCT
>DRPV01000202.1 GCA_011330685.1 Desulfobacterales bacterium | reverse complement strand
TTTTCCACCACCGCCTCCGGTAAATCATCTACCTGCAGCTGAGGCCGCTCGGTCATTGTTCCTCCTCCATGGCATCCCATATCAGCCTTGGGTCAAAGCTCATGGCCGCCAATATTGTTGTTATGACGACTCCGGCAAAGAATACAGCCCCCAAGCCTGGTTCAATAGTAGCGATTGAACCAAGTTTAACCAAGGCGGTGAGGATGCCGATTACAAAGATATCAAGCATCGACCAGCGGCCGATGCCCTCGGTTACTCTATACAACATGGTTCGTTGTCTTGGGTGCCAACGGGATTTTTTCTGTACCGAGATAAGTAAACAGATAATGACAATAAGCTTGACGATGGGAACAATAATGCTGGCGACAAAGACTACTAAGGCGATGGGATACATTCCAGCCGCGATTAGATGGATTACCCCGCTTAGAATAGTATTTGGTTTGCCCCGGCCATATGAAATTACGGTCATAACCGGTAATAAATTGGCGGGAATGTAGAGGATAAGGGCGGTTAAAGTCAAGGCCCATGAGCGGGCCAGGCTGTTTGGTTTCCGGAAATAAAGCCTTGTGCCGCAGCGTGAACACAGCTGGTGACAGCCCTTGGGCAGGTGCCTGACCTGATTCAATTTGCGGCAGGTGCGGCAGCTGAGTAAAGAAGCGCTATGCGCTGTAACGGCAATCTCTTTCATGGCCTTTGCTCCAGCCTTTCCCAGACCTCCAGGGGCTCCAGGGCCGCGGCGCTCAGGGTCATAAAGAAAATAAGAGCCGCGAAGGAGTAAAGTGATGCCCCTAACACAATCGTGGTTATATCAATTAACTTCACATAGGCGACGATGACACCAAGCATTAGAACCTCCATCATGGCCCAGGGGGTAATGGCCTCTATAAATTTGAAGGTCTCTTTTGCTTTCCAAGCCTCTATATTAAATTCTAAGGGGATGAGGACATAAAGAGTGCCGATAATTCTTAAAAAGGGCAGCAACACCCCAACAGAAAGCACTAAAACGCCCAGGCCCCAGAAACCCTGCTGTAATAACTCAAATCCCCCTGAAGTCAGAAATGTGACCTGCTCGCGGCCCTGCATCTGAAAGGTCATAAAGGGGAAGATATTTGCCAGTCCAAAAAAAATCAGCGACGTAAGGGAATAAATAAGAGCCCGGTTTATGGCTTGCGGTCTCTGGTGGTATAAGACCGCCCCGCAACGGGGGCAGGCGGCCCGCTCACCATTGCGCAGTGGCCGGGCGCGAAAAAGAAGATCGCAATCGTGACAGGCGATAAGGGAGTTGTTGGCGGCTTTTGACATTCTGCTCCGGGTCTTCAGGGAAGAAATTTAAGATCATACCCGTTTGCGGATCTTGTAAAATCTCGCTTTCGACAATTGGCTCAGGAATTGCCCAACTTGATATTATTTTATCAGAGCTGATTGCTATATTCATACAAATCAAAAGTATGCTTGTCAACCTGAATGGGAGGAGAAGATAGAGGCATTTGTCGCTTTTTTCTTGCATGTATCCGCATATGCAGATATATTGTTATTTACAGGTTCCGTATTCCTGTCTTTTTAGGGATTATACCAATAAAATAAGGAGTTATAATAATGGCTGCGGCAGAAAAAAAACTATCATTTCTCGACCGATTCTTAACCCTGTGGATATTTCTAAGCATGTTGGCCGGGGTTATGGCGGGATGGCTTTATCCCGATATTCAGGGGGTAATCAATAAATTCCAGGTGGGAACTACCAATATTCCCATTGCCCTGGGGCTTATTCTGATGATGTATCCGCCCCTGGCCAAGGTGCGTTATGAAAAGCTGCATGAGGTGTTTCGTGACTTCAAGGTTCTTGCCCTCTCTCTGGTGCAGAACTGGCTCATTGGTCCTATCCTGATGTTTGCTCTGGCCATTATATTTCTTTCCGGTCGCCATGATTATATGGTGGGGCTTATTCTCATCGGCCTGGCTCGTTGTATCGCCATGGTTATAGTCTGGAATGACCTGGCTGACGGTGACTCTGAGTACTGCGCCGGGCTGGTGGCCTTTAATGCTATTTTTCAGGTCCTTTTCTTCTCGGTCTATGCCTGGATATTTATTACTGTCCTGCCTAAATGGTTTGGGATTACGGGCGCTGTCGTTAATATATCCATGCTTGAGATTGCCAAGTCAGTACTTATTTATCTCGGTATCCCCTTTTTAGCCGGGATGGTGAGCCGTTTTATAGGGATCAAGGTGAAGGGGGAGAAATGGTATCAGGAACAGTTTATCCCTAAAATCAGCCCCTTGACCCTGATCTTTCTGCTTTTTACTATTCTGGTCATGTTTTCCCTTAAAGGGGAATATATTGTTCAATTACCCATGGACGTGGTACGAATTGCGATTCCACTCTCCATATATTTCTTAATAATGTTTCTGCTCTCCTTTTTTATGTCCCGCCGGGCCGGGGCCACCTACGAGCAGTCCGCAACCCTCTCATTTACCGCTGCCTCCAATAACTTTGAGCTGGCAATTGCCGTGGCCATCGCCGTCTTCGGGATCAATTCCGGTGAGGCCTTTGCCGCTGTCATCGGCCCCCTCGTCGAAGTGCCGGTGCTTATCTCCCTGGTAAGTGTGGCCTTGTATTTTAGAAAGAAGTATTTTCCTTTCAGCAGGGAAACTCCCGCTGGTATTTGTCATGTGAGTTGTAAATATGACTCTGAAAACTAAAATAAATTTACCTGATTCTATGAAAATACTATTTTTGTGTACCGGCAATTCATGTCGTAGTCAGATGGCCGAGGGCTGGGCCCGGCAACTGAAAGGTGATATCTTTGAGACCTATTCGGCCGGTATTGAAAAACACGGTTTAAATCCCTCTGCCGTCAAGGTAATGGCCGAGGCCGGGGTGGATATCTCCGGTCAGCGGTCAAGCCTGATTGATGAACTGCCGGTCACGGAGTTTGATTATGTCATCACCCTCTGCGGTCACGCCAATGAGACTTGCCCCTTTTTCCCCGGCCCCAAGATTCATGTTGGTTTTGATGATCCGCCCAGCCTGGCGGCCGAGGCTCAAGACGAGGCTGAAGCACTCAGCCATTATCGACGGGTACGAGATGAGATAAAGGCCTTTGTTGAGGGGCTGCCGGAGTCTCTAATGGAGAAGAACGGCGGCTGACCGAGGGAGTGATTAACGGCGCGCTCAGGCTGTTATACGGGAACGGACGGCATCAATCATTATCCTCCTGATGAGCTATGGGATGCCGGGCAAAGATCCAGATGGCAATGATGCTCACCTCATAAAGAACAACCATGGGGGCGGCCATGAGGAATTGGTTCACCACGTCCGGGGTGGGCGTAACGACGGCCGCGATTACAAAGGAGATGAGAAAGGCGTATTTGCGGTTTTTTCTTAATAGTTTAGTGTTTACTATGCCGATTTTAGCCAACAGTACCATGAATACCGGCATCTCAAATATAAAGCCAAAGGCCAGCAACAGCCTGAGACTTAAGGAAAAATACTCTTTAACCGTGGGCATGGCGGAGAGATAGGAGTTGCTGTAGCTGGTTAAAAAATGAAAGGCCGGTGGAAAAATCACCAGAAAGCCAAAGGCGGAACCGCCGATGAAACAAAAGGCGGAGAGGATGGAAAACGGCAGCAGAACACGTTTTTCATGCTGGTAAAGGCCGGGGGCCACGAAGCTCCATATCTGGTAAAAAATCACCGGAGTGGCTAACAAAATACCAGCGGTCAGGGCTAATTTCAGGTAAAAAAAAAGGCCTCCTGGTAAGAGATGAAGATCAGCGAAGAGCCCTTGGGCAAAACCTCATAAAGGGGCTTTAGAAACCAGCGGCCGATATCCTCGCTGAAATAATAGGCCACCCCGAAACCAACAATAACGGCGATAATGACATTAATCAGACATCGACGCAGTTCTGTCAGATGCTCGGTGAGGGACTGCTTTTGTAAATCATCCATTTTATTGGTCTGGTATATGGTGGGAAATAGTATTTGAGGCGGACAAAATTATTAATTTATGGTTTATTATTGCACTCGCTTGAAGATACAAAAAACACTTTATAAGGTCAAGTATAACCATGCCAACTGCCGCCGAAAAGGCACTCAGCCGTTTGGAACGCCCCCTGTTGCCCTTAATTTCTCTCCTTGAGATGCTTTATCTCACCGGCCCCTTCGCTGGAATTGAGGAGCTGCTGGCCGAGCTGCCCGCTGACATTGAGACAAATGGCTGTCATTATGATGAGCCGGCGGCCCTCCTGAGGGCGGAGATGGATATTATCAGAGAGGTGGAATTATTAAAGAACAACCATCCCCTGAGCTGCCTGATTATTGATGACAGGGGGCAAGAATGCCCGCGCGTAGAGGCCGTTGAACTATGGATAGCGCAAGGGATAATGATTAGGGAGCTAGAGGAGATAAACAGTCTCCTCTGCGGCGGCCGGGGCTGTGATCTTTGTTGTATCGGCCCCGCTAATCACAGTCGTCATAACTTTTTTGATATTCCCTTAGGGGATGGTGAAGTAGAGGGTTTTACCGGGCTGCGCCGTGTTGACGAGGCTATAGAGGGCGATATATATGCTGAGCCGGCCCCGCTCATTGATGAGCGGCCATTTTATCAAAGCGATGTCCCTTTTCTTCTGCGTTGGCGGCGGGGCTGGAGCCTGGTTCTGCCCCGTCGAAGCTCCTGCCCCAAGCTGGCCGATAACGGTTTTTGCACGGTTTATGAACAACGGCCCGCCGTCTGCCGTAAACCGCAGATTTTCCCCTATGCCCTTGAGGAAGACGGCAGGAGCGGGGATGGCGGTCTGCCGCGCTATGTTGGGCGGCGCAAATTATTGGCGGTCTGGGATTGTCCATATGTCAGGGAGTATCAGGCCCAAATTGCCCGTTATGGTGAATTATGCGGTATGGAGCCGGTATTTAAAGAGAATAAGGCCTAAGGGTGATGTCCGTCCGGCAGTCAGGTCAGTTGTATCTTGCGGTATCCTTACGCTTTCTGATTTATTTCTGCCATTGGATGATTTTGGCCTATATGCCGGTTTTTTTAAAGGGCGCGGGCTTTGCTGACTTTGATATAGGCCTGGCCATCAGTCTCTATTCCCTCACCTCCATGGCTCTGATGCTGCCCATGGGGGCCTTCTCCGATGTCTTTTCACCCCGTTATACCCTCATGGCCGGAGCCCTGGTCTTTGCCCTTTCCTTTGCCGCTCTCAGCTATCTTGCCGCCCATGTCATGTTCTGGCCCCTCATGGGGGCTATTGGTCTGAGTGGTTTGGGGGTGGCGGCCCTTATTGTAGTCAGTGAATCGCTGTTTTTGAAGATATTTGGTCAGGAACAACGGGGCCGCCGTATCGGACTCTATCAGTTCAGTACCTATCTTGGCTTTGGCCTGGGACCGCTGGCCGGCGGCTATCTGATTAGTTACGCGCCCAGCGCCCTCTTCCTGGGTGCTTTAATGATCAGCCTGCTGATTTTTGCCGTCTCCTGGGCGCTTACCGACTGTCCACCCATTGATTTTTCATTCCGGCAATATATCTATGATCTGAAGCGCCCCAAGGCCCTGCTGCTCACCGCCTGCGTCTTTGTTCTCGGTACCCATTTCGGGGTGGAGCAGACCTCGTTTTCCCTGCTCTTAAAGGAGAATCTGGCCCTTTCATCCCGGACTATCGGGATGGTCTTTACCTGTATCGGGGTGTGGATGGCCGTCATGGTACCCTTTGTCGGCCGTCTCCATGATCGTCACGATTCCATATTTATTTTTCTGCTGGTGGGGTTGGGGATCTCCGGTCTGTTTCAGGCCCTCACCGCTTTGGCCGGCGGCCTGCTTTCCGTAATCGTTATCAGAATATTGCATACCATGGGCGATACCATGGCCATGCTGGAATTGAGTGTCTTGATCAGTATGTTTTTCCCTGCCGCCCGCCTGGGGGGCAGTGCCGGGTTTATGTACGCGGTGCGCACAACTGCGACCTTTGTTTCCGCTCTTGGAGCCGGGCTGATAAACCGTTATTGGGGCTACCCCACCTCTTTTCTCATCAATGGTATTTTCGTTATGGTCTTTGCCCTTTGCAGCCTGCTGTTTATTCTCGGCAGCGGGCGACGGCGGCAGGCTTTGGGTTGGCAGGCGGCTGATTTTGGTGCTTAGCCCCCTTCTTTATGTCCCAGAGCGGGGCCAGCCTTTTTATTCTTTTGGCGGGAATATGCTGCCAGTCTAAATCAGGGGCCTGAAAGCCCTGGGAGAGCGCTTGGCTGCCGGAGGGTTTAAGCAGCATATTTATCGGCACGTCCCAGGAAACACTGGGCAGGGTTTCAACAAATCGGGCCTCATTATCAATAACCGCGCAAACCTCAGGATTTACGTTCAAGGCATGGCTGGCGCTCAGAGCGGCACATGAGAGATCGAAAAAGCCATCCCCCCCGCCCAGCCTTTCCCCCTTCTTACTGACCGCCAGGGCTTCGGTAATCAAAAGGTCTATCTTAAGGCCTTCCAAGTCCGCGTAGTGTAAACGGCGGCCGAAACTGGTCAGCCCCTTGAGGCTGACGGCCAGGGTCAGTTTGGTAAAGGGAATGGTGTAGGGGGTCAGGATGTAAAAGCCTTCTCGTAAACCAGCCGTCGGCATAATTACTCTTTTGCCGTCAATAAGGGCGTTAATTCTGATCTGGGAGAGGATGGGGGCGGGAGTAATAAAGAGAGTCGCAGCCCGGTTATAGCCGGTCAGGCGCCGGAGCTCCTGGGCCAGACGGCCATGTAGAGCGGGATTTGCCGGAATATCCGCCATGGCCTGCCGTAAACTCTCTTTGGCCGTAAACATTGGGTGCGGAGTGCTTTTTTACCGCAGTACAGTGGCAATATGAAGGGGTTTCCTGCCGGTGGTAAAATCAACCAGCTTGAAATGGCGCAACAGCTTTTCGTTAGCCCTGAGCGCCATTCTCTCACGATCCTGGAGTTTTTCTTTGGCAAAACCGTATTGCACCAGATATTTTATATCGTCCCACATGGTTTCGCTGCCCATGATGGCCACTACCAGTTCGTGGTTATTGCGCCGGAACGATCCCACGTAGGTCTGTCTGGCCCTGGCCGTATAGCCGGTCTTTCCACCCACGGCACCTCTGACCCGCCAAAGGGCCTTGTTATGAGTGGTAAAGAGCTGGCCGGAACTGGCTCTGTATCTGACACGTTCCATGGTCTTGGCAAAGACGGGGTTCTGCATGGCGTGATTGAATATCTTGGCCAGATCGCGGGCGGTGGTATGCTGACCGCGGTGGGTCAGGCCGCTGGCTGATTTGCAGACCGTATGTGTGGCCCCGAAACTTCTGGCCCGGGCTGTCATAAGATGAGAAAATGTTTTTTCGGTTCCGCCGATTCTTTCGGCCAAGGCCACACTGGCATCATTGGCCGAGACTAAGAGCAGGGCATTTATCAGGTCTTTGGCTTTATATTCATGTCCGGGGCGGAGATATATCTTGGAGCGCGGCATTCTGGCCGCGTAACGGCTGACGGGTACTAGATCGTTTTTATGCAGAGAATCAATGGCGATTATTCCGGTGAGTACCTTAATGGTACTGGCCGGTTGGCGCGGGAGATCGGGGTTGCGGGAATAAAGAATATCTCCGCTCATGGCATCCATAACCATGGCGCTTTTGGCGGATATTTCTCTGCGGACTGTCCTTGAAATGCGGCGGAAATAATAACCCATGGGCCGCCGTTTCACCAACGCCTTACTATCGGTCAGCAAAATCAGATTACTGCTGCTTCGAGCCGCGGTCTTAACGACGGGGCGTACCGCGAATTTATATTGGTTGGTAAGGTGAATGCGGGGGGCGGCCTGGGCGTTGTTCTGCCAGATAAATGAAAGGGCCAGAAAGGTAATAAATAACTTGATTATTGGCTTCATATTATCTTGTTTGATGAGGTGAGGTGAATTTTAACAAAATTACAGCTGCTATTTTTTATCTTAATGGCAGAAACAGCCAAAAGGCAAGTACTTTTTAAAATATTATCCATTAGTTGGACGATAACGCAAAGAAAAAACACCATGCCCCCAATAATTGCTGTTGTCAAATTAGTCAAAAACTGACTTTTTTAAGTCCCTATAGTATACTTCAGGCTCAAGGGGAGATTTACTTCCAACTTTGCAGCCACTCATAGACCAGCCCAAAGGAGACATGACTGAAGCTGCCGAATAATTCGTGCTTACTTAATTTTGCCCTGCTGAGGCGCGGTGAGGTGAGACCGCAGAGAAAGCGGCATGCCTGTCTTGGGGAACCCAGTGCTTCGGGATATTCATTCATAAGCTCCCTGACCGCTGCCATGTTATCCTCTAATTCTA
>DRPV01000201.1 GCA_011330685.1 Desulfobacterales bacterium | reverse complement strand
GCGGCTTTGATATGGTAAAAATCATCATGACCACCGTTCTGGAAGATGCCAAAAATATTGTCCAGGCCTTAGTCAAGGGCCCCTGCGAGGGCTATATAACCAAGCCCATCTCCCGCAAGGACATTGATGAAAAGATGCTGGAACTAGGATTTAAAAAGACATGAAAGCGGCGCTATTCAGCAAACACCTTCCTGATCACGGGGGCCAGATTTTCCTCCACAATTGGTTTCATAACCACGGCCCTGATTCCCTGCGCCATGGCCTCCTCCTCATTTAACTGCTCATAATTGCCGGTGCAGATAATAACCGCCATCTCAGGTTTAATCGCCATCACCTCCTGAGCCAGCTGCATACCACTCAGCCCCGGCATAACCTGATCAACAATGAGCAGGTCATAGTCTTCGGGAGACTTTTTAAAGATTTTTAAGGCCTCGTTACCGCTGGTAAGCGCAGTCACCCGGTAACCAAGACGCTCCAGAAGCAGGCGGCCCAGATCGGCGATAATCTCTTCATCATCAACAAAGAGAAGAGACTCGCCGCCGTTGATGGCAAGTCTGGCATCAACGGCCCTGCCATTTTTCAGGGGCACGGTCTCCGATTCTATAACCGGCAGATAAACCGCGAAGCTGGTACCCTCGCCAACCACGCTGTCCACCGTCAACCAACCGCCATGACTGCTGACAATACCCTGTACCACGGACAGCCCCAGCCCCGTCCCTTTACCAACCTCCTTGGTGGTAAAATAAGGATCGAAGATCCTTTCTTTAACGTCCTCAGCAATTCCACAACCGGTATCACTGACCCGCAAGCGAACATAGGAGGCAGGCTTAAATTCACCACCTTCAGGCAGGTCTGCCGCGGATACCGCCACACAGGCCAGTTCCACAGTCAAACGGCCGTTCTTATTTTCCATGGCATGAGCGGCGTTGGTACAGAGATTCATCAGCACCTGGTGCAGCAGGGTGGGATCAGACATAATCTGGGCGCAATTATCAATACTCTGATTTATTTCTATGGTGGCGGGCAGACTTGCCCGTAAAAGCTTCAAGACCTCATTGACAATGAGATGGGGAGAAATAGGCTGACGTTCCTGCTCCTGCTGGCGGCTGAAAAAAAGGATCTGGCGCACCAGGTCACGAGCCCGGCGGCCGGCCTGCAGCACCAGCTCGATATACTCTCCAGCCCCTTTATCGGCCGGCACCGCATGTCTGGCCAGTTCACCATAGCCCAGAATGGCAGTAAGTATATTATTGAAATCATGAGCAATACCCCCGGCTAAAGTACCGATAGCCTCCATCTTCTGAGCCCGCCGTAATTGACGGGCCAAATCGGCATTCTGCCGTTCATGCTCCACTTGTTCTGAAATGTCACGCAATATTCCCAGAGCGTGCCAAGACTCATTATAGAAAATAGGCGAGACCGAGACCTCCATGGGAAATTCCCGACCATCCTTTTTGAGAGCCGCCGCCTGAATGGTGTGTCTCACCGCTTTGCCGCTGCCGTTATGCATAAAACGCCCGAAACCGCGCGCGAAATCATCCCGATAACGGGCCGGAGCCAGCAGACTGTGCAGATCATGACCCAGCAGCTCTCCATCCTCATATCCAAAAATGGTGGCAACCGCTGGATTACAGAAAACGATCCTGCCCTCGGCATTAATCATAAAAATGGCATCAGTAGCGGCAGAGGTTATTGATTCATACATATCCTCCCGCAGCCGCAATTCGGCAGTCTGACGGCTTAACGTCTGGTTAGAGGTTTTCAACTCACCCTCAAGATACTCCAGCTCCTTCAAAACCTGAGCCCATTTTCTGAATCCCGCCCCAAGGAATAGAAAACCGGCCAGGAAAAGGATATCAGCAATACTTTCCAGACTGCTGACACCAAAAACAGAAAAATCCAGCGGCTTGAACTCAGCGCTTATCTGAACAATCAGGGCCAGGGCCATAAAAAGTGCACCCGCAACCACGAGACGTGAAACCGGTCTTCGGCGGATGACAATGGAACTTTTAATATTAACAATTTGATAGATGATAAAAAAAAGAAGCAGAACGCCGATAGATTTCAACAAGATATTTATACTCATGGTGATAGAGATTTAAACCAATTATTGAGCATTTGAAAAGCAAAAAAGGGGGACTTGGTAAAATAAACCAAATCCCCCTTTTATTGTAAACTTTTGGAGCCGGTGATGGGAGTTGAACCCGCGACCTACGCATTACGAGTGCGTTGCTCTACCACTGAGCTACACCGGCCGATATATGAACAGAGCGACCGCTCGCGGCCCTTCTCTCTGGCAGGGTGATGACGGGCGCAACGGACGATTAAGACCGAGGCCGCCATTCACGTTTCTGCTCTTAACAATTTTGACAAAATCTGTCAAGATAACTATGCGAGAAGTCCCTTGGTCTCTTTAATATCACGTTCACCAACCTCTATCTCAACCGTCTCCTCATCCCCCTGGCAAAGCACTACTCCAGGCTGGGGACGGCCATCGCTGCCTTTTTTACCGTAACGGGCTATTAGAGCGGCAGCCGTCACCAACTCGGCAGGCTCCTTTAAATAGCGTAAAATCCCCGTGGGCCCCGGCCTGTCCTTTAACATCAGACATCGATCTCCAACCTGCCGCAGCCCCTCGAGAATGTTATTCTCCGCTTCCTTACGGCCGATCACCAGCCAGCCGCCCATGGGCAGCTTAAATTGCCGCCCCACCATGAGCAAACGCATATCAGCCGCCGATACCCGCTCATGCTCGTCATAATAGGCCTTGATACGCTTGGAAACTATGGGGTCAGTGAGGATACAGCCACCGGCCGGGGTGGGATAATCGTCAAAACCAAAACGAGCCGCCATGGCCATCTGCCCGGCCCGGCTGCGACCGGATAAACCGGCCAGCCGCTGCCGATCCACCAGACCCGTCAGTTCCGGCGAGGTGGGTTCTAAACGCTGGGCGCATAGGGGACGAAGCAGAATACCCTCACAGCCTGATTCACGTTCCACCACCCGCAGGGCATCCCGGCGCTGAGACATGGGGCGCTGCCCCACCACCTCACCGGAGATAATAAAGGAGGCCTCTAATTCAGCCATCATCTCCCTGGCCCTCGTCATCATAAATATTTTACAGTCCAGACAGGGATTAAAATGTTTACCATAACCGTGAGGGGGATTACGCAGCATAGTCATATAAGCGGCACTGATCTCCACCAGGGTCAGATTAATGCCGTATTTTTGCTTAATTTCACGACAATGCTCGGCCTGCCGGGCCAGCAGGTCATAACCGAAGAAGGGACTGACAAAGGTCACCGCCCGCACATCAACTCCCTGCTCGGCCATAAGACGACAGGCCAGAATACTGTCCAGTCCCCCTGAAAAGAGGGCAATAGCTCGTTTCTCTTTCATGATATTTTCTCTCCCACAGTATTCCGCGCCTGGCGCAATAGTTCATCGGCAAAGGCCAGGGTCTGAGTGGATACTGATTCACCCGCCAGCATCCGAGCCAGCTCCCCCGCCCTTTCCGCCGCCCTTAGACGGCTGATTGAGGTATTAGTACGACCGTTTACTGTCTTCTTCTCGACCACAAAATGGGTTCCTGCCCCAGCCGCTATCTGGGGCAGATGGGTGATACACAGCACCTGATGATGACGGGCCAGTTCAGCGATCTTACCGGCCACGGCCTCCGCCGCCTTACCGCCTATTCCGGCGTCCACCTCATCAAAAATGACCGTCTCCACCATATCCTTTTGAGCCAGAATACAGCGCATAGCCAGCATAAGGCGGGATAATTCACCGCCTGATACCACCTTAGCCAATGATTTCAGAGGTTCGCCGGGGTTGGCAGAAAACATAAATTCCAGCCTGTCCAGACCGTTCCTGGATAATTTAGGCTCTGCCCCCATATCATGAAAAACCACCTCGAATTCGGCCTGGGCAAAACTTAAATCCCGCAGCTCATCGACAATGGCCTCCGCCATCTGCCGCCCCGCCTCTCTTCTCCGGCCGGATAACTCTTCCGCCTCCTTCAGAAGCTCATCATGGAGGCGGGCCGTGACCTCTTCCAGCTCCCGCACCCGCTCATCCAGGGCGTCTAAACTCTCTAACTCCGCGCGGGCCTTCCCGCCATAGGCAATAACCTCCTCCAGGGTGAGCCCATATTTTCTCTTTAACTGCTGGAGAAGATCAATTCTGGCGCTCAGTTCCTCCAAATGACCGGCATCATCCGGCAGATGATCAAGATAATCCCGTAATTCAACAAGATAATCGCCGATTATGTAACTCTGCTCTGTCAGGCCCTCGGCAAGTTTTGTAATCTCCCCGTCCAGTTCCGCCATACCGACGACATCCTTTCTGACCTTGGTCAGGGCGTCATCAGCGCTGTTTAAGAGCCCAAAACAGCGGCGGCCCAAACGCCGCAGGTCATCGGCCGATTTCAATCTGCGGCGTTCATTGGCCAGGGTCTCATCTTCACCAGGCTCCACTGCCGCCTCCCGAATTTCTTTCTCCTGATAAGAGAGAAAATCCCGGCGCTGTTCCTTTTCCATCTCCTTTTGACGCAATTCAGCCAGTTCCCGGCTGGCGGCCGACCACTGTTCATAGAGCGCGGCCACCCGCTCCCGCAACGGCCAAAGCTCACCAGCCAGATCAATGAAGTCCAGATGAGAGGCGGAGTTAAGCAGTTGCTGATGATCGTGCTGACTGGCAACACTAAGCAGATATTCGCTGATTTTTGTAATCAGACGGGCGGTGGCCAGACTGCCGTTGACATAAAACCGGCTCTTCCCCGATGACGACAAAATGCGTTTAATTAACAACTCGCGGCCATCTTCCAGCCCCATGGCGGTCAACTCCCGGCGCAGGGGAGAGGTATCCGGCAGCGCGAAGAGGGCCTCCACCTCAGCCTGCCCTGCTCCAGTCCGCACCCAGGAAGAGGAAGAGCGGCGGCCGGAAAGTAAGGCGATGGCCTGCAGAACGATGGATTTCCCGGCCCCGGTTTCGCCAGTCAGCACAATGAGACCATGCTCCATAATTAAATGAAGCTCCTCAATAAGAGCCAGATTTTTTATTTTCAGTTCCTTGAGCATACCTTCTCTCTTGCTGAACCTAATTTATGGTGTAAATTATAATGGTTAAAATGATTTTTATATAAAAAACTGGCATTGTTAAGTTAGTATAGCTTCGAGTTGCTGGTTCCATTTCAGCATTAAAAGAGTGACAGAATGCCTGAGCATATCCTTGCTCTTGCTATAGCATTTTGATTTTCGGCGTAGCCTTGCAAGGAAATGCCTAAACAGGCTATTGTAGCCTTCAACTGTAAACGTCTCAGCCTTTGATTGGATATGCATATCTCTCGGAACAAAATTTTCGTACGGCTTCCAGTAGTCAGTAGCTACTACTTTGATATCAATACCTTTGATGGCATCCCACAACTTTTGTCCGGTGGTTGTTCCTCGATCTCCCAACTTACAATTGATGAACCTTTTTCCAAATCTATCAATAGCAATCCATATCCAGCAGTAGTTTTTTTTGAAGAGATGTAGGTATGCATTTCGTCGATTTCCACAACTTCTACTGCTGTTTCAGATCGTATTTGTTCGGCTGATTCTCCAAAGGCTTTAATCCAATTATAAACCGCGACATGGCTACACTTAAGAAACCGACCGATTGAACGAAAACCTAAGCCTTCAAGATATAGCTCAAGGGCTTGCCGTTTCATATTAGGACTTTTGCCCAACTGTTGTACTGTATGTCTATATCCACAAGATTTACATTTGTAGCGTTGTCGTCCTTTGACAATGCCGTCTTTTGTGCATTTTTTGCAACCGCATTTCGGACAGGTGACCATGGCAAATCCTCCTCAAAGTTTAAATGTGGATAAGATTTTACCATAGCTATACTAATTTAACAATACCAACAATTGGTATAATTGACAAGTCAGGTATTTGAAATGATAAAGAAATGGGACAGATCTGTTTTTGAGTCTATGTCCCCATCTTCATTACAACCGGTGAAAAAAATGGCAAAAAACGCCGAACAAGGCGCTGCAAGGGACAAGCGGGCGCGGCGGTTTTTCGAAGTTCATCGTTTCTGCCAATGTAGTAAGTAATTCAAAGCTCAGTGCTGCAAATCCCGCTTGCCCCTGAGCTTGAACGTTCGCTTGCCAAACGATACACTAAAGAGTTTGCGTATCATGAATGATTGACAAAAGGCACTCCGTATCCTATGATGAGTGAAAAAGATACGGAAGAGACTATGGCTAATCCCTTTATCCCCACAGAATTACCACTCCAAAACATTGTCTGGGAAGACCTATTGCCAAGCATTATCAAGGCCAATACAGCTCTGGCAAACTTCAACGGTATTCTTGAAGCTATAAGAAATCCTTTAATATTTCTAAGTCCTCTCATGACTCAAGAGGCTGTACTTTCATCGCGTATTGAGGGAACACAAGCATCTTTCAGCGATATTCTTCAATATGAGGCCGCCCCCGGAAAAATTAAAGAAAATTATAACGACATTGAAGAAGTAATAAATTATCGAGATGCGCTAAAATATGCTGAGATTGAGCTAGTCAAACGACCTATTTGTCTGAATCTTATCAGGGAAATCCACGGCATCTTACTAAAAGGCGTTAGAGGTGAAAACAAAGCGAGAGGTGAATTTAGAAAAATTCAAAATTGGATTGGGCCACCAGGCTCTACAATTGAAACAGCCTCATATGTGCCGCCATCACCGGAAAATCTGCTTAACTATTTGTCAAATTGGGAGAAATATTGCCACTATGACGAAAAGGACAGGCTTGTTCAGTTAGCCATCATTCATGCGCAATTTGAAATTATTCACCCTTTCTTAGACGGTAATGGCAGAGTTGGAAGAATTATTATTCCTTTATTCTTGAAAGAGAAAGGTTTGTTGAAATATCCGTCATTGTATGTCAGTGAATATTTTGAGAAAAATAGAAAGAATTATTACCAAAAATTACGAAGTATCACAGATAATAATGAGTGGAATAATTGGATAGAGTATTTTCTCTTTGCCGTAATCGCACAGGCTGAGGCCAATACGAAACGGGCAAAGCAGGTTGCAACCCTGTATGAAGAATTAAAAAACATTATTCAACAGGTAACAAAAACAAAAGCTTCAATCCAGATTCAAGATTTTTTGTTTTCAAAAATCATGTTTCAAACGCCTGACTTTACGAAAGCCTCTGGTTTATCCAAACCTCATGCTGCAAGAGTTCTCAAAAGGCTGATGCAACAAGATATTGTAAAAATAATCTCACCGGCAAAAGGAAGAAGGCCTGCTATTTATGGCTTTGCTGGCCTTATGAAAATAATAGAAAGCGAACAAGTCAATTAACCTGACCCGCAACTCGTCGGCGAATTTTGGTGTAGATTCGAGCAGGTAGCCACGAATAAAGTTTATCGGTAGCTGCACGGCGGGCAGGTTATCTCAAACGTTATTCGCGACACGAAGTCGCGTTAAGTATATGTTTTCACGTTGTTTTTTTGTGTGGAAACCCGGTGTTCCGCCACCGGCGTC
>DRPV01000200.1 GCA_011330685.1 Desulfobacterales bacterium | reverse complement strand
AGCCGGGCTGCCGTAATTTGTTTGTTGTCATCGGCCCTCTTCCCGCCGCTTTTTTTGAAAACGATCTATTAACCACAACCAACTTCATATACCCCCTTAGCTGTAAGCGTTTCACTGCCGCCATGTTGTACGTTCCAAGCCCGCGACTACATCGGTATATCGCAGGGGTGGAACGTGCGCAGGGTGGTGTTCATGGGGCGCTTACCTTTTTTCCGCGGCTCTCTGCCTTCTATCCTCTGCCACTGAAGGGAAAAAGGCCATATTGGTGTGAGGCAGGAAGAGAGAGGCCATGTAGTGGTTCATGAACTGGGGATTTTCGCTCAACTCCATATTGGTCATTATACGGCTGACCATGCCCCTTTCCCGAAAACGTTTATGGTCGGTGAGGCTGATTCTGGCCCCCATTAAAGAGGCGTTGCCGAGATAATAAAAACGTTCCCGTTTGATATCGGGCAGGAGGCCGATGGTGATGGCCCGTTCCAGGTCTATATAGGCCCCGAAATTACCGGCCAGGATGATTCGTTCAAGATCGTCAAAGCCCATGCCCACCGATTCAAGCAGGCTGATGTAACCCGCGAACATTGCCCCTTTGGCGCGGATGAGATTGTCGAGATCCACCTCGGTAATGACCAGATCCTCGCCGGTTAAGGTGTCTTTGGCCCAGGCCAGGACATACTCGTAATTGTCGATTCCCTCACGAATACGGGGATGATTGAGATGGCGGTTGAACTTCCCCTGCTGGTCAATGACCCCGGCGGAGAGCAGTTCGGCCACAATACTTATCAGCCCGGAGCCGCAGATCCCGCGGGGCTTGCTGTGTTCAATGGTGATAATCATGGGTTCCAGGCTGTCGGGGTCGATGTGGAAGTTCTCAATGGCCCCGGCCGAGGCTCGCATCCCGTGTCTTATGCCGCCGCCTTCAAAGGCCGGCCCCGCTGAGCAGGCGGCGCAGATCATCCAGTCGCTGTTCCCCACCACAATCTCGCCGTTGGTGCCGATATCAATAAAGAGGGTGAGGGCTTCGCTCTTGTGCATCTGGCAGGCGTGCACCCCGGAGGTTATATCGCCGCCCACATAGCTGGCCACCGAAGGATAGAGGAACAGACGCACCGAGGGGTGGGCGTCTATGCCCAGGGCGTTGGCTCTGGTCAGGGGCATCTGATTACAGGTGGGGACATAGGGGGCTTCCCGGATGAATTTGGGGTTCAGGCCCAGGAGAAGGTGGGCCATGACGGTATTGCCGGCTGCCATGATATAGGTGATATCACGGGCGGCAATATCTTTTTTAGCGCAGATGGTGGTGATTATCTTGTTGATGGATTCCACCACCTTGGTCTGCAGGGTCTGCAGGCCGCCGGGCCGTTGGGCGTATATAATTCTGGAGATCACATCCTCGCCATGACCGATCTGGCTGTTATAGCATGAGGCCTCGGCCAGAATTTCGCCATTATTGAGATCCAGGAGGATGCCGCCCAGGGTGGTGGTGCCGATATCTAAGGCGATACCGTAAAACTGCCCGGTGGTATCGCCGGCTTCCACGGCAATTATGCGGTCTGGTTCCTCGGCCCGTTTGCCCCGAAGCATAATAACCGTCACCTCCCAGTCGGCCTGGCGGAGGATGAAAGGCAGTTCCTGGAGCAGGGCGGGATGATCGTAGGTGGGTTCCTCGCAGTCAGAGCAGCCCTTTTTGATGGCCCGCATGAGGCGTTGGAGATCCGGGACGTTATCTTCGGTAGTGGGGGGATCGAGACGCAGAAAACGTTTTTCCACCGGCGGGTCGATATCCCATTGGCCCACGAGAGAATCAAGATTATGGGCTGAAATTGCCCGGGTAGTCTTGGGCCGCCGTTTGATGCCTGTACTGTCGCCCTTGGTCTTGGCGGGGATTATTACCGTGAGGTCGCCGTCGATGGTGGAGTTACAGGCTAACTGCAGGCCGGAGGCCTTCTCCGCCGCGCTCAAGGGGCTGGCCTGGACGGTGGGGGCACTGCCTTCGATAATTCTTACCTTGCATTTGCCGCAAACTCCGTTCCCGCCGCAGAAGGCGTTAATGTAAATTCCGGCTCTGGCCGCTGTGTCTAAGAGGTTGTCCCCCTTAACTGCCTTTATCTTGATATCTTCGGGCAGGAAATGTATAGTACTTTCTTCCATTTAGGTCTCCAGAAAGGGCCGGTGTCGGCCTTGTAATTATAATCAAATCGCAGTAACCGTTCAGCTGCACCCCATCTCGGAGTCTGCGCTTACCTCGTCCGTTTCGCCCTCCTCACGTACAAAAGGTACGCTTCGGAGGTCGAAACGAACGAACCTGGAGCACATCTGAACGGTTACAAGTCGCAACGCAGTGATTTCAGAATAAAAAATTTTGTCTTTTTGCTGTTGTTGGAGTAAAAACAAAAAATATTAATTTAAACAAAAAATGACATTTACCCAAGAACTAATTAAAATTCCGCCCGCGGCCGCCTTTCTGCAATTTGAGATTCAGCCTGGTGGCTGGAAGGCGAATATTCAGACGGTTCGGCGGCTGCTTGCCAGTCTGCGGCCTCATGCCGGTACTGTTGTTGTTTTGCCGGAGTTGTGGGCCACCGGTTTTGCCTGTGACAGGGTTGATGAAATGGCGGCCTTGACTCCGGGGCTTCTCAAGGAAATGCGGTGTCTCGCGGCTGACTATAACATTTTGCTGGCTGGTTCGTT
>DRPV01000199.1 GCA_011330685.1 Desulfobacterales bacterium | reverse complement strand
ACCGCAGGCGGCCTGCTGCGCCGGGTGGAAGATGGTGATTCCTATGTCCCGGCGGCACCGCCGGCGGAGTTCACAGCCGGAGATGTGGTAAATATTATCTGGGGTGAAGAGGGCGGCGGCCATCCGCTGGCCAATCAGGCCCTGACGCAGGCCGCTCAAGGGCTGGCCTGGCCCCATCTTCCGGCACCCGCCCGCCTTGCCGCCGGCTGAATCTTCCCCACCCCCTCAAAAAAACCATGGAATTAATCACAACTCATCTCCACGCCGATTTTGATGCCATGGCCGCCATGGTTGCCGTCCATCGTCTCTACCCGAAGGCGCTTATGGCCTTTCCCGGCTCGCAGGAAAAGAACGTTCGTGATTATATTAAGCAATGGGGGCAGTATCCCTTTCAGCGCCTTAAAAATATCGATCTGGCCAAGGTAAGCCGGCTTATTGTGGTTGACACCCGGCAGCCCAGCCGTATCGGTAAACTGGCGGCCTGCCTTACTAATCCCGGCCTCACTATTCATCTCTACGACCATCACCCCGATGCCCCCGGTGATATGCGTGGTGAGCTGGAGGTGGTTAAGGAGATAGGCTCCACCACCACGATCATCGTTGAGATATTTCAACGCCGCGGGATTACCATCACCCCGGAGGAGGCCGGACTGCTGCTCATCGCCATTCATGAGGATACCGGCTCCTTTGCCTTTGATTCCACCACCCCGGCTGATCTCACCGCCGCCGCCTGGCTCATGGAACAGGGCGCTCAGACCTCCCTGATAAGCCAGTTCACCGCCCAGGAACTCTCCAGCGCCGAACTTGGCCTGTTAAATGAGATGATTAACGGGGCCATAACCTATACCATCCGGGGGGTGCAAATGGTGGTTGCCAAGGTTAACGCCCCGGCCTATGTGGATGAATTTGCCCGCCTGGTGCGAAAGTTCATGGCGCTGGAAAATATAAATGTCATTTTCGCCCTGGCCCGTATGGGAGACCGAATATATTTTATCGCCCGCAGCCGGCTGGCGGAGGTCAATGTCGGTAATATAGCCCAGGAGTTTGGCGGCGGCGGCCATGCCTCGGCCGCCTCGGCGACAATCAAAAATCAGACCATGGTGGAAGCGGAGGAAAAGCTGGTACGCCTGCTCCATAAATATGTTTTGCCGGAGAGCCGGGCCCTGGATCTGATGTCGGCGCCGGTTATCTTTGCCGGGCCGGGGATAACCATTAATCAGGCCCATGAGATACTGACCCGTTACAGTATAACCGTGCTGCCGATTATCGTTAGAAAACGGATGCGGGGCCTCATATCCCGCCGGGTGGTGGAAAAGGCCATTTTCCATGGCCTCGGCGAGCAGCCGGTGGATGATTATATGACCACCGATTTTGCCGTGCTGCCCTCTACTGCCACTATGGCCGATATTCAGGAGGTCATTATTGGTCATCGCCAGCGCTTTATACCGGTGGTAACCAATGACAAGGTGGTCGGGGTTATTACCCGCACCGATCTCTTAAATATTCTAATTAAAGATCCGTCTCATTCTCCGGCTGCTCTCCATCAGGGGAACCAGCCTTCTCTGGAACGTAACCGCAACCTTAACAATCTGCTGGTGGCAAGCCATTCCAAGAAGATGATGCGTCTCCTCTGCACCATCGGTGAAGTGGCGCAGGCCTGTAATTACCGGGCCTATGCCGTGGGCGGTTTTGTTCGTGATCTGCTTATTAAGAACGCTGATCTTGATCTTGATATTGTGGTTGAGGGGGACGGCATTGCCTTTGCCCGCCGTCTCGCCGGGAAGCTGGGGGGCCGGGCCAGGACGCATGAGAAATTTAACACCGCCGTGGTTAAGCTGCCGGACGGCTTTAAGATTGATGTGGCCACCGCCCGCCTTGAGTATTATGAATACCCGGCCGCCCTGCCGACGGTGGAGCTGAGTTCGGTGAAACTTGATCTCTTCCGCCGCGATTTTACCATTAACGCCATGGCTATTCATCTGAATCCGGATAAATTCGGTCTTCTCGTGGATTTTTTCAACTGCCAGAATGATCTTCGTGACGGTCAGATTCGGGTGTTGCATAATTTGAGCTTTGTCGAAGATCCCACCCGCGTCTTCCGGGCTGTCCGCTTTGAGCAGCGTCTGGGATTTAAGCTGGGTAAATTAACGGCCAAGTTGATGAAAAACGCCGTTAAGATGAATATGTATAACCGTTTTTCCGGCGGTCGTTTTTTCTACGAGCTCAAGATGATTTTAGCGGAAGAGAACCCCCAGCCCGCCATTTACCGCCTGAATCAGTTTAAACTTCTGCCCTTTCTGCATCCGGCCCTGCGTCTGGAGCAGGATCTGAAAAGAATCCTGCGCGAAACCCATCGCGCCCTGGCCTGGTACAAACGGCTTTATCTGGACCGCCCCTGTTCTGAATGGCGGGTCTTTCTTCTCGCTCTCACCGCGCGCCTGAAGCCTACTCAACTTATGGACTTTTTTATTAAATTTGAAGTGGCGGATCGTGAACGGCAGCGGCTGATGACCGACAAACTGGCGGCTGAGCGCGCGGCAGCGGCCCTGGCGGGTAAGATTGTTCCCCAGACTCGGAAGCGTAAACCGGCAAAGGCCACTTCCGGCCGCCGACGTAAACCAACGGGGCAGCCGATCAAGGCCAGTGAGATATATCGCCTTCTCTATGGACTAAGCGTGGAAGCCCTGTTATATCTAATGGGTATGACCGGTGATAAAGGTACGGAACAGGCCGTCTCTCTTTATGTTACCCGGCTGCGGGATATTAAAACCTATCTAAACGGTCATGACCTCCTGGAAATGGGATACGGGCCGGGGCCGGAAATAGGCCTTCTTCTCACCGCCCTGCTTAATGCCCGTTTAGACGGCCTGGTAAAAAACAGGGCCGAGGAAGAACAATTTATCCAAGAACAACGAACAGGCCCATTATGTCCATCCTGCAAGAAATAATAATTCTGGGCCCGCCCTTACTCTTCGCCCTCACTCTCCACGAGTATGCCCATGGCTATGTCGCCAGACTTTTCGGTGATCCAACCGCTGCCAATATGGGCCGTCTAACCCTTAATCCGCTCAAACATCTGGATCCAATCGGGGTTATCTGCTTCATTCTGATTAAAATAGGCTGGGCCAAACCGGTGCCTGTTGATCCCCGTTATTTTAAGGATCCGCGCCGGGATATGATCTGGGTTTCCCTGGCTGGGCCGGGAATTAATTTTATTCTGGCCGTTATCAGTGTTCTCATGGTGAAGCTGCTGTTTGCCACTTCAACTCTCTGGCCTTTTTTTATCATCAGCCCCTTAATAAAGATGCTGGGCGCCAGTATCTGGATTAATCTGCTGTTAGCGGTCTTTAATCTTCTGCCCCTGCCGCCCCTGGACGGCAGTAAGATCCTCATGGGGCTGCTGCCCGAGAAAACAGCGGTTGCCTATGCCCGTGTCGAACCTTACGGCTTTATAATTATGTTAGTGCTTTTTTATACCGGCATCCTGCCCAAAATCATTCTCCCCATTATCTCCTTCGCCCAGCGGCTGATTATGTAGCTCAGCAAGCCGGTTCACGGCTGCCATGACGGCCTTAATATCTATGTTCAATAGTTGGCGATTCTCCATGACCAGTTTACCGCCGATGATACTATGCCTGACTTCTGCCCCTCTGAGCGCGTAAATTAGAAGATCAGGGCCGTAAAACGGAGTGAGATGGGGCTGCTGGAGGTCGATGATTATCATGTCCGCCGCCATGCCGGGCCGCAAAGTGCCTAAATTGAGGCCCAGAGCGGCCGCCCCGCCCCTCGTGGCCATATCAAGGACAACAGGGGCGGGCATAATAGTGGGATCAAGGGTTACGGCCTTGTGAATTTTGGCCAGGGAGTCCATCTCACCCCACATATTAAGATCATTATTGCTGGCGCAGCCATCGGTGCCCAGGCCGGTTTTAATCCCAGCGGCCAGCATGGCGGGGACGGGGGCGATTCCAGAGCCGAGCTTCATATTGCTTTCCGGGCAGGTAATTACGCCGCAGCCGCTGTCGGCCAGTATGGCAATCTCAGAGCTGTCGGGCCAGACACAGTGGACACAGACCGTATTCTCGGCGAGAAAGCCAAGTTTACGCAGATGCTCAATTGGACGCAGGCCATGGAGCTTCTGGTGTTCAAGTACCTCGTTTTTGGTCTCGGAGACATGGATAAACAGGCGGCAGTTATATTCCGCCGCCAGCTCCCTGGCGGATAGGAGAGTGGCCGGAGAACAGGTGTAGGGCGAGTGACAGAAGAGGGCTGGAATAAGCAGATCATTGGTGGGCAGAGCGTTGAGATAACGACGGGCGGCCTCGATGCTCAAAGAGGGATCAGGTACGCCGGGGGCTGGAAAATCAATAATACCCTGAGCTGCCACCGCCCGCAGCCCGGCAGTACAGAAGGCCCTGGCCGCCGCCTCTTCCAGGAAATAGCCGTCGCCCACAGTGGTGGTACCGGAGAGGATCATCTCGGCGGCGGCTAATTGCGAGCAGCAATAAACCATCTCACTATTTACACTCGCCGCCTCAGCCGGGAAGATATGGTCATTCAGCCAAGTCATGAGCGGCAAGTCATCGGCCAGTCCCCGAAACAGGGTCATGGCGGCATGGCAATGACCATTAATCAGACCGGGCATAACTAACTGCCCATGACCTTCAATGGTCTTTGCCGCCGACAAGGCGGCAGGCATGGAGGCCATGGGGCCCATAAGCTTGATAGTCCCCCCTCGAGTGGCGAGAAAACCATCCTCGATGATTTTCTCACCGGCAGCAGGGAGAATCTTGATGTTGGTAATCAGGATATCGCAGGGCGTGGTATTCATGAAACGCTTACGGTCAGGGGGTTATATAAATTTGGGTGTGGTCAATTAATCTGACGTCAAGACCTTCTGGATACGTTGGCTGTAATATTATCGATCGATTTTTGCTTGTCTTTGCTTCCCTGGCTTGAACCAAAATAGAATGCTGCAACCTGAGTGGAAATTGTAGTAAGCGCTCCTAATATATAGATAACAATATCCTTCTCACCTTTTCCAGCAATTTTGCTCATGTCGCCTTTAATAATCAAAAAGTACATAAAAAAGGTTAGACCTATTATTCCTATGGCTAACATAGAGTGGACATTCTTAGACAGCCAACTTTCCTGTTCACTCTTCTGTACTTGACGCTGGTATTCTCGAGCACCAGCAATGTCGGCAAGATAAGCCTTTTTCTCCTCCAGTCCCAGACTGGCCATCTCCACCTCATACTGCGTGGAAGCTTTGGCCATTTCAGCCTCAAGTTCCTTACGTTCCTCATCACTGGTAACGCTTTTATCAAAGGCATCATCAACCGCCTCCACCAGATTACCGGCACCGGCGCTAAACTGATTTGCTAAGAAATTTGCCATGACTATATGCCCTCCAGAGTTCTCCTGACCCAGCCAAAGAAATATTTACGACTCTCTTTGCGCTTTTCACAAATACTAACGTAACGACCAATCTTTGCTAACGCAAAGGTAGCTAAAAAGGCTCTTTTATCATCAGTATTAATTTTTTCCAGGGTCTTTGCACCAATGACTCCATCAGCAGTTGCGCCTGTGGCAATTTGCGCAAGCTTGGCACTGGTTCGTGGCCCGGAATTAACCGCAAAGTCGAACACCGACTCGGCAATATCCTGATCTTCAATTTCATCGCCACGAATCTTATCCCAGTAATTTGCTTCATAAAGAGCATAAACCTTTGCTTGAAGGTCAGCGTCATCTTCCAGATTTTCTGGGAAGCCTTTTTTATTTTTTAAAAGATCAATATTGACCCAACCGGGCCATTTTGCGTTTTTATGCCGAGCAATTCCTTTATAGGTCTCCCCGCCCGGATCGTCCGGGTCGTTAACGTAACCACCTTCCGCTTTTAAAGTAGCTTTAATTGCTGTCTGAAAGTCAGCCATAGATCAACCTCGACAATATTGTTGTTAATGGATATTGTTCAAATCCTAATATTTAACCTCAGTTACTAACAATGTAGTATTATCGAATTAATCTGGATTAAGAAAATATGGGCATTAGTACCAGAGCAAATAATTTGCGAACATCTTAGCGTGGCAGTCTATTTAAATCCCTGTAGAATGTAAAGAGAAAACATAGGCTTCTGCTTGGGAGGGAACAGGAATGGGTCAGAAGAGGCCAGCGCAAAAAATAAAGCCTGAGGATGCGGAGAGCGGGCAGCATAGCGCCACTTTACTGGTGCGCCAGGAGGGATTCGAACCCCCGGCCTACGGATTAGAAGTCCGTTGCTCTATCCAGCTGAGCTACTGGCGCCCGCATTATTGAATGTTTCGCTATATAACATAAGGACAAGGTAAGACGCAATAAGTTGTTATCCCTCAGAGCAGATTAAACCTTTTCTTTCCACCCCAATTCAGTAATGTCCGGTTAGGGAATTGCATCCAATTAAATCCGGGTAATAGGACTGTCTTCTGCGCTAACGAGTGAAAAATTCTTTGATTTTCTAAGCTCGCTACGAAGACAGTCCTATTACCCTCGTGCAAGATTGTAACCGGACACCGCTGCCCCCAATTTGTAAGCCGGAAAATAAAATCTGCCCTCTAAGTACCATATGTTTATGAGATCATTAGAGATTTTCATCCAGACATGAGAGAATAAGTTAGTCGCAATCTTGAAATGAATCCTTTAAAAGCGCAAAAAAACCCGCTTGAGTCAGCGGGTTTTTCATTAAACACAACAATACCCTTAACTGATCACCGGGGCAAGGAGCTGTAAAAAATTACATGAACCTAATTAACGGCCTCACTCAACCGGCTGCCGGCCTTGAACTTAGCAACATTTTTAGCGGCAATATCAATAGTCTGACCGGTCTGAGGATTACGTCCCTTCCTGGCCGCGCGTTTAGACACGGAAAAGGTACCAAAACCGATAAGAGCCACACTCTCACCATTGGCCATGGCATCCTGCACGGCCTCGGTAAAACCATTAAGGGCCTTCTCGGCTGCTACCTGTGATAGACCGGCAGCAGTTGCAATCTTCTTAACCAATTCTACTTTATTCATCTCTCAATCTCCTTTAGAATAACTTTACAAAATAAGTTCCCGCTCCTGCGAGCTCATCGCCATTAAATAACACTTAACTTTCCTACCAATATCTACCTTGATTGTCAACTATCTCAACTTGATTTAGCAAAATTAAGGCGTCTGTGCTTCCTGAAACAGTTATAGCCCATAGCTCAGGACGGTTTATCTGCCCTGGCTGAAGACAAATGAAGTATTGCTTGCGGATAATAATTATATGTATATCATTGTTGACACGGGTGGCCGGTTAAAGTTGTGCGTTAAGACTGGCAGGTGTTGCAGGCTGGGAGACAAATTAAATTTTTCCAAGAGATATTTACTATGTTTAAATCAATTAAATCTTTATTAGGCAGTCAACGTCCCGTTAATGACAAACCCTCCACTCGACTTGCGGTCACAATTTTACTCTTAGAGGCAAGCTTTGTGGACGGAGAATGCAGCCCGGCTGAACTGGCAAAGATAAAGGCGGCAATCCGCAGACAATTCAGCCTTACAGATAATGACGCCGAACAGCTAATCAGTCAGGCCAGGCAGAAGCGCCGGGAAACGGTTGACCTCTGGCAGTTCAGCAATCAGATTAATAATGATTTTTCAGAGGCCCAGAAAATACAAATTATGGAAACAGCCTGGCAGATTTTTTACGCCGACGGCATCCTTAACAGTGACGAAGATCAATACGCCCACACCATGGCCAAGCTCCTGCGCTTAAGCCATGAGCAGTTAATTGCCGCCAAATTAAAGGGGCGGGCGGCGTGTAACAACTCTATTTCCCGGTAGTACGTCCAGCCTTATCAACAGACTTCCAGACCGGGCCCTTGGCACTGTCACTGACTTTAATTCCCTGCCGCACCAATTCATCCCGGACATAATCGGCCTTAGCCCAATCCTTTCGTTCCCTGGCCTGCTGACGTTCTATAATCAGTTTATCAATCTCCGGGGCCAGGGGGCATTCCTTTAAACGAAGGATATTAAGCACCCCGTTTATGCGCTCTAACGACTCAATTATATATTTTTTCTGATCCCGATCAAGGCGGCCGTCAAGCAGAACAGGATTCACCTTTTTAATAAAATCAAAGATAGCGGCCATAGCCTTGGAGATATTCAGATCATCGTCCAGGGCTCCCCAGAAGCCCTCCTCCATGGCCGTGAGATGAGCGGCAACCTCGGGATGTGGAAGTCCCAGCGGCAGACAGAGCAATTTACGGGTAAACTCATCCAGACGTTTAAGGTTTTTTCTAACCGTGCTGAGGGCTCGCTTGGAAAAATTAATTGCCTTGCGGTAATGAACAGACATCAGCAGATAACGGATCTCCCTGGCGCTATGACCTTGAGCCAGCAGATCACGGAGGGTAATAATATTATTATTCGCAGCCGACATTTTGTGACCCTCCACCAGCACTAACTCGTTATGCAGCCAATAACGCGCCAGGGGCTGACCGGTGATGGCCTGAGCGATGGCATTCTCATTCTCATGATGTGGAAAGATAAGATTGGAGCCGCTGGTGTGAATATCCATGGTCTCACCAATATAATGCAGAGCCATGGCGGCGCATTCCACATGCCAGCCCGGCCGCACATTACCAAACTCACTCTCAAAGAATATACCGTCTTTTAATTCAGCCAGGGTAGAGCGCTTAAGAATAGTAAAATCAACCGGGTTTTCTTTATCGTAATTATCAAGGTCAACGGTTTTGCCAATTTTTATTTTACTTAAATCAACCCTGGAGAGCTTGCCGTAAGCAGGGAATTTAGAAATATTGAAATAGACCGAACCATGTTTAACATAGGCAAATCCCCTGGCAATAAGACGCCTGGCAATTTCAATCATACCGTCGACATGCTCTGATGCCCTGGGGTAATTAGTGGCCTCCGCCACCCCCAACCGCTTAATATCAATTTCAAATTCCCGGATATATCCGGCGGTAAAATCTCCCAGCGGCAGCCCGGCCTCCTCAGCCCCGCGAATGGTATTATCATCAAGATCAGTAAAATTCATATAGAAATTTACCCCAAACCCCTTATCACGCAGGAGCCGGCAAAGCATATCGGCAAAGACAAAGCGGCGGCAATGGCCGAGATCAGCATATTCATAAGCCGTGGGGCCGCAGGCATAGATTGTCACATTGTCTTTATGCAGGGGCTCAAAAACCTCTTTTTTGTGGGACAGGGTATTGTGGAATCGCAAACGTGGTTTAGCGGGCGGAGCCGGCCTCTCGGTCGAAAACAGCTGGGTACTGAGGTATTTTTCACCGCCGTCGGCGAAGATAACCACAATAACCCCCTCCTCCAACTGCTTGGCCCGGGCCAGGGCGGCACACATGGCAGCCCCCGAGCTCATTCCCACAAAAAGGCCTTCTTTGCGGGCCAGGAGGCGGGACATCTCAAAGGCCTCCTCATCAGGAATATTAATTATTTGAAAGGGCTTGTTCTTGTCAAAAATTCCCGGTTGATAAGACTCCTTCATATTCTTCAAGCCCTGAATTTTGTGGTCAAAAAAGGGCTCCATGGCACTTATCCGCACATCGGGATGAAGCTCGGAAAAATATTCACATAACCCCATAACCGTACCGCTGGTGCCCATGGTGGCCACCACATCGGTGACCCGGCCGCCGGTCTGCTCCCAGATCTCCGGGCCGGTATGATAATAATGGGCCTGCCAATTGGCCTCATTATTAAATTGATCGGTTAGGAAATAGCGGTCTGGATGCTGGCGGGCCATGGCGTAGGCCTGTTCAATGGCGCCATCCGTACTCTTGCGGGCCGGGGTGAGTAAAATCTCGGCCCCAAAGGCGGTCATGATCTTACGGCGCTCAATACTGGCCGATTCCGGCATTACTAATTGACACTTATAGCCCTTGACAGCACAGACCATGGCCAGGCCGATGCCGGTATTACCGCTGGTGGCCTCAAGAACAATTCTATCTGGAGTTAAATCACCGGATTTTTCCCCAGCCTCAATCATAGACAGGGCAATTCTCTCTTTCACCGAGCCAGCCGGGTTAAATGACTCTATCTTGGCCCAGATCTCCACATTTTTAAAGGTATTTAAGCGCTGTATCGCTACCAGGGGCGTATGACCGATATAATCCAGAACGGTATTCTTTTTCATAAGCAAGATATAATTTATTGGTGGAAAAGTCCGAGAATTTCAAACTCTAAACGAAAAAAGCAAGCATCCCAAAGGGAAGCTTGCTTTTT
>DRPV01000198.1 GCA_011330685.1 Desulfobacterales bacterium | reverse complement strand
TTTAATAAGCAAGGCGAAGATGATACTCGCGCCAAAAGTCATTTAATCGAGGCCGATTAGATCTTTTACGGGGGCATCAAAGATTAACAACCAACTTTAAGGAGGATTATCTATGAAGGCGATAAAAGGCATGACTGGGATTATTCTTTTTCTTACCCTGGCTTTATTATTGTCGAACCTCCCGGCTCAGGCCGGTGAGCGGGCCGTGAACGGAGCCTTACTGGGGGCAGGAAGCGGGGCGTTAATCGGCCAGACCATTGGCCGTAATACCGGCGGCACGTTGATTGGGACGGTGGTGGGTACCATGTTCGGTTATATGATTGGTAACGAAATGGAGAAAAATCATGCTGTCGTAAGCGTACGGCGGACGGTTAGAACCAGGCGCTGGATGTACCGGATGCGGCCGCCCGTGTCCCGCTACCACGAACCAGTCTGCCGGGAAACCAGGATGCTGGCCACCATCGATGGTCAGGCCAGGGAAGTTTGGGGAACCGCCTGCCGACGGGGTGGTGAATGGGTATTGGCCCCGAGGCGGATAGATATCTCCCGGACAATTATTATTAAAGAGCACCGGCGGCGCCTGCATCGCCGGCATTGGTCCAAACGCTGCCGCCGGCGGCATGACTGGGACTAACTGTTCCGCCCCTGACGTTCGGCATGGGAAAAATGGCGGTCGTAGAGCTTTGATGCCGCTTGCGGCTCCAGGTCGCTGAAGGCCTGGCCCACGGCGATCATGGCGGTTTTTTGAATGCCCGCTTCCTGAACCAGGGCGGCGATATTGCGCAAAGATCCCCGGATGATACGTTCCTCAGGCCAGCTGGCCTTTTCCACCACTGCCGCTGGAGTAGTCGGCGGGTAGCCGCCGGTTATGAGCTCCGCCGCCACCTCGTCAATCATGCCGACGCTCAGGAAGATAAGCATGGTGGCTTCGTGGACGGCGAGGGCTCGTAAATCTTCTTTCTCCGGCACCGGAGTACGTCCGGCCCGCCGGGTAATAATTACTGTCTGTGAGACCTCGGGCAGGGTCATCTCGGCCTTGAGGGCGGCGGCGGTGGCAGCGGCCGAACTGACGCCTGGGATAATCTTGTAGGGGATGCCAAGCTCATCCAAACGGCACATTTGCTCCTTTATGGCCCCGTAAATGGCCGGGTCTCCAGTGTGAAGGCGTACTATCCTGCGGCCTTGGGCGTGATTTTGGCTGATAATGGCAATTATCTCATCTAAGTTCAGACCGGCGGAATTGTGAATCTCGGCCCGCAGACCGTTGAGCAGGGCCGGATTGACTAAGGAACCGGCGTAGATGATTATATCGGCGTTTTTTAACAATCTTTGACCTTTAACGGTGATTAACTCCGGATCACCCGGCCCGGCTCCGATTATGTAGACTGGATTCATTTTGTCCTCACTATCATGGTGGAAAAATAATGCAGTTTGTCCTGTCTGCTCAGGCAGTCGTGGATTATCCGCTCCTCGTTTTGGGCCGTCTTCTCAATTAATACCGCCTTATTCCCCAGGTCAAGTTCCTGCAGCAGGGCGGTTATGCGGGGCATCACCCGGTGAAGTTTCATCAGAACCACGGTTTGAAAGGTGTTGAAAACCTGGCGTAATTTTTCATTATTGAAGGTAGCGGGAACCACGGCCAGCATATCATCCCCCTGACAGAGGGGGACATTGGCGGCGGCGGCGCAGGCACTGATGGATGAAACACCGGGAACGATAACGGTTTTGCTGTCCGGGGCACGTTCCAGCAGGGTCTGGCAGGTGTAGAAGCCGGTGCTGTAGATGGCGGGGTCGCCCAGGGTGGGGAAGGCCACATCCTGACCATTTTTAAGGCGGATGATTATGGCATCCACCGCCTTCTGCCAGGCGGCGCTGACCTCGGGGGCCGGTGCTTCACCCATGCGCACCTTCTGCATGGGGAAGTGAATTTCAACGATTTCCTTGTCCGTGGTGGAGAGTGACTGCTCTACAATCCAGAGGGCGGTTGAGTTGCCGTCTGCGCGGCTCTTGGGGACGATGAAAGATGAGCAATTTTTAAGAATCCGGCTGGCCTTTAGGGTCAAAAGCTCGGGGTCACCGGGGCCGACACCGACTACATAGAATGTTCCTGTCATTTTTTTCCTGTAATTATCGTAATGGGTTTGAAATTTATAATCTCATCCGTCTCCGGCGGGAAAGGGGCCCGGCTGACCTGGATGGTGGTGGTCTGAACCCGCATCCCTGCCTGATGGAGCAGGGCCGGAGCCTTATCTCTCGTGGAGCTTATAACCGCGTTTACCACCATGATGCCCTGGGGGGCCAGGGCGGCGGCGGCAAAATTTATAATCTCTGTCAGTCGGCCGCCGCTGCCGCCGATAAATATCCGTTCCGGCCGCGGCAGGGACTTCAAGGCCTCTGGAGCCTGGTCTTTGACAAGGGTGATATTGCCTGACTGGTAACGCCTGATATTGGCCGTGATATTATCCTGTTCTTCCGGCTGTCGTTCCACGGCAAATATCCGTAATTCGGGGCAGAGACGGGCGGCTTCAAGGGAGATAGAACCGCTCCCTGCCCCGATATCCCATAATACGCCCTGTTTAGGCAGGCGCAGATGATGGAGGGTGGCGGCCCTTACCTCGTCCTTGGTGATGAGGCCCCGGCTGTGCCTGATATTGTTCTCATTCAGGCCCAGGACAAAATCCGCCGTCGGCGGGGGCCGCTTGTGCTTGATAATGACGATGTTAAGGGTGGAAAACCGCATTTCGGCAATCTCCCGCGGACAGCCCTTAGTGAGACGTTCCTTCGGGGTGCCGAGATCCTCGGCTATCATCATCACAATATTTTCTTGAGCTATGCCGATTCCGGCTCCGGTCTCTAACAGCCTTTGGGCGATGAGAGCTGGAGTCCGCCGGTGATCGGTGAAGACAATTGTTTTGGGGCGGCGCAGAATACGGGCCGCGAAATTGTCATCATCCCGGCCGTGCAGGCTGATGAAGCAGGCATCGTCCCAGGGTTCCAGGAAGCGGGCGCAGGCCGTTTGCGGGGCCGAGAGGGCGGGGTGGATAATCAGGTCGGGGCCGAATAATTCTATCAGGCGGCGGCCGATGCCGAAGAACAGCGGGTCGCCGCCGGTGAGAACCGCTATATCGCCGCGTTGTAATTCATCCGCCATCTGTTCTAAGGCTTCCGGCAGGGGGGTGACTGGATAGACGGAGCCGCTGAAATCTCCCAGGGCCGGGCGTAAACGGCGCGGGGCAAAGGCCGTCCGGCAGCTAATCAGTAAGGCCGCCTTGCCGGGTGTCAGCTCCGGGTCGCAGCCTAAGAGAAATAAGTTAGACATGCTCCACCACCTTTCCCGGACTCTCGACGAGGTAGACTGAGGTCGGCAGCCCGGAGGTGCGGGCGGCGTAATCCCTGGCTTTAAGGCAGACCTGGCGGATAATGGAGTCATGGCCTGCGGCCCGCAGCCGTTGATATATCTCGCGGGCGGTATTGGCGTCAATCAACCCTCGGCCTAGTTGTTCGTCGGCGGCCAGAAGGGCGATGAAATCCGCCGCTGGTTTGATCTCCAGGGCGCCGTTTCTGACATGGGTCTGGGGGATAGCCATGGCCGCCTTTAATATCTTGGCCCACATGCCGCTTAGATGAATTTTTTTAAAGCCGAAATCTCTGGCGGCCAGCAGGGAGAATTCAAGATAATCACCCATCATGGCGTAGGATTCCACCGGCAGCGCCAGCAGTTGCTGCGCCGCCTTCTCCGAGGTACGGCCGGTGGAAAGAACAATCTCCCGGCAGCCGGTCTCACGGGCCACGGCCATGGAGGCCTTGATGGTGGCAGTCCAGGCCGCGGCGGAGATGGGCCGGACAATCCCGGTGCTGCCCAGGATGGAGAGGCCGCCGACAATGCCCAGCCGGTAATTAAGGGTCTTCTCGGCCAGAGCCCGGCCGTTGGGAATGGATATTTCGACCATTATTTTTCCCGCCGTCTCATGGAGGGGCCAGGGCAGATCCCGCAGGGCGGCGGCAATCATCTGGCGGGGGACGGGATTAATGGCCGGCTGGCCCACGCTGATGGCTAGACCAGGCTTGGTAACCACCCCCACGCCCTCACCATTTTTGAAGATAAGGTCGGGTTGGCCGGGGAGTTGGGCCGGGGCGGATGTGCTGTTTACAAGGCTGACGGCGGCCCTGATCTCGGCGCCATTGGTAACATCCGGGTCATCTCCGGCATCCTTGATGATTGAGGCCCTGGTAGTTTGGGGATTACCGGCTGTCAGGCGGCAGTCCGTAACGATAAATTCCCGTTCCTTGTGGTCGGGGAATGGAATACGCACCCGTCCGGGGGCCTGGCCGTTAATCAGGAGCAAGGCTGCGGCTCTGGCGGCGGCGGCGGCGCAGGCTCCGGTGGTAAAGCCGGAGCGTAGTCTTTTTTTGCGGGGCGTCATAGTCAGGCGGCGGCTTGGGCTAATTTAAGCAGGGCATTGATGATAGCGGCGGCAATGGAACTGCCGCCCTTGCGGCCCAGGGAGGTTATAAAGGGGTAATCCTTATGACTCAGAATCTGCTTGGATTCCTCGGCGTTGACAAAACCCACCGGCACTCCGATGATCAGGCGGGGGCGATCCTGCGCCGCTAAATCGGCGATAAGCTCCATGAGCCGCAGAAGGGCGGTGGGGGCATTGCCGACGGCCACGATCCCCGGCCGTGTTTTTAAGGCCTCTTTGATGGCGGTCTCGGCCCTGGTGGCCTGACGGCTGGCGGCAAGTTCGGCAATCTCAGGCTCGGCGATGCGGCATATCACTTTGCCGCCCCATGGGGCAAGTAGCCTCTGATTAATACCGGCGGCCACCATATTGACATCGGTTACAATATTCATTCCCGCCCGCAGGGCCGTAACGGCGGTGGTGACGGCCTGATGGTGAAAGACCATATTGCGGGCGAAATCAAAATCACCCGTGGCGTGAATCACCCGCTGGATGACGGCAAAGTGGTTGACCGGCAGATCTTCCGGCCGTTGCCCGGTGCGCTCAGTGAACTCTTCCTTGATGATGGCGAAACTTCGGGCCTCAATGGCCTCGGGCTTTATCTTGATGGGTGTGGTCATTTTTTATCCTTTTAATCGTTGACCGGTTATGGCCGTTACTTTCAAGATGAATGGCTGAACACCGGTTTGTGGTGTCGGCAGAATGTAATAAAATTTTCAGCCGCTGTCGGGGTAGCGCCCCAATGGAGATGGAGATAACCCGCCAGGGTATTATTAATCATATAACCCTCCCGGCGGCCGTCTTGCAGGGTATATACCCGTTGCACATCCTCCGGCATGGCCGTTATATCGGAGTAATGGAATTCATGGCCGCGCAGGCAGGTGACCTGGCCCCAGAATCGGCTGTCATGCACGGCGGCCTCCCGGTAGCCCAGGGCGGCCAGTCGTTTTTTCATCCTGGTCTCGGTGGGGAAAACCCCGGCCATGGGGAAAAAATTATCCTTTAAATCCCATATGCCATCGGTGAGGTACATAAAACCGCCGCATTCCGCGTACAGGGGCCCGCCGGCCCGCGACCATTCCCTGATTGCCGCCAATAATTTCCGGTTGGCCGCGAGTTCGGCGGCGTACAACTCCGGATAGCCGCCGCCTAAGTAGACAGCATTAATATCCGGCGGCAGCCGCTTGTCCTTTAGAGGGCTGAAGGGGATCAACTTGGCACCGGCCGCGGAGAGAATATCGAGATTATCCTGATAATAGAAACAAAAGGCCTGATCCATGGCAATGGCGATCCGGCATGATTTTTGAGCGGCCGGGGCCGGGTCGATAGGCTGATTACTCTCCACGGCCGGCGGTCGCGGCAGCGGGCAGGCGGCAATTAGGTCGTCCAAGCCCATATCATTAATGGCCCCGCTCAGTCGCGCAATCTGTGTTTCATCTAAGGGCCTCTCTTCGCCCATGGTCAGGCCGAGATGACGCTCCGGGATACTGAAGGCCGCATCTCTATGGATGGAACCCAGCACCTTTGTCCGGCAATGGCGCTTAATGGCGTCAACTAATAATTGCCGATGGCGGGGGCTGCCCACCCGGTTGAGGATAACGCCTGCCAGATTAATCTTTTGATCCAGGGTTTCGAAGCCCTTGACCACCGCCGCTATGCTCTCAGCGCATGACCTGGTATCCACCACCAGCACCACCGGCAGGTTCAGGGTGCGGGCCAGGGCGGCGCTGCTGCTCTCCCCCCCGTCAAAGAGGCCCATGACCCCCTCCACCACAAGCGCCTCGGCGTCCCGGCCATGTTTTATGAATGATGACCTGACAAAATCAGGGCCGCACATTTTGAGGTCAAGATTCCTGGAGACCCGGCCGCAGACCATCTGGTGGAGGGTGGGATCAATGAAGTCCGGCCCGCATTTAAAGGGCTGCACCACCATGCCCCGCTGCTTCAGGGCGGCAAGGATACCGAGGGTTATGGTGGTCTTACCCGCCCCGCTGTGGGTGGCAGCTATTATGAATCCGTGGCGTCTATTCATTGTTTATGGTCAGCATTTTCTGTTCGGCAGGTATTTATCCGGCTGTTCTGTCTGATTAAGGTCAAAATTCATTTAACATGGGCAGGTAAACATGGCGGCTCCTCATGTATGGCCGTATGCCGGACATTGTCTAAAAATATTTAAAGGCCACCTGTCTGACCCCTGAAAAATCATCCATATAGGGATGGCTGTCTATGTGGAACATCTGTTCCAGCAGCTCCGGGGTCAAGGTCTTGGCCACGGAGCCGATTTTTAATATTCGCCCCTCGTGAAGCAGAATAATAATATCACAGTAAGCCGCCGCCAGATTAAGGTCGTGAATGGCGGCAATTACGGTGCCGCCGCGTTGTTTCATCCTTTGCCTGATGGTTCGCATGATCTTGATACTGTGATGAATATCCAGGTTAGATGTCGCCTCGTCTAAGAGCAGGGTGGGGGTATCCTGGGCCAGAGCCCGGGCCACCATGACCAGCTGTTTCTCACCGCCGGAGAGATGGGGCAGGAAACGCTCTTTAAAATCACTGATGTCAAGATCGGCCATGACCTCGGCAACTATCTCCCAGTCCCTGACTCCGGGGCTGGTGAAACGGGGGATATGGGGATGGCGGCCCATCATCACTATATCCTGAACCGTGAAATCAAAGTTGATCT
>DRPV01000197.1 GCA_011330685.1 Desulfobacterales bacterium | reverse complement strand
GGAACGTATTGAGCTGTATCACTTAGAAAGGGGACTTAGTCCTCAGTTTATCGCTGCGGGTCAGGAGATGGAGGCCCGGGTTAAAGAGCTGGGGCCCAGCCCGTTCAAGGGAGAGGAAAAATGATTGTCGCTAAACGTAAACCCATTGCCGAACTTGTTGAAATGGTTAAGGACTTTGACCGGGTACTGGTTCTCGGCTGCCGTGGATGTGTCTCTGTCTGCTCGGCCGGCGGCGAACGAGAGGTCGAAATTCTTGCCTCACTTTTACGTCTCGGCTGTCAGAAGGCCGGTAAAAAGCTGCAAACCGTCACCGGTACTCTTGTCAGGCAATGCGACAAGGAATATATTGAGGAGTTGGACGAATGGGACGGCCAATATGATGCGGTTTTATCCATGGCCTGCGGGGTGGGAGTTAATTTCATCGCCAATCTGCGCTCCATGACCAGGGTCTATCCAGGGGTAAACACCTCTTTTATGGGTGGTTCCATGGAGCAGGGAGTATGGACGGAGCAATGTGCTGGTTGTGGTAATTGTGTCCTTCACCTCACGGGCGGCCTCTGTCCCGTAGCCCGTTGCGCCAAGAGCCTGATGAACGGCCCCTGTGGCGGATCAGTAAACGGCCATTGCGAGATCAACAAGGATGTACCCTGCATCTGGCAGGAGATTCATGACCGTTTAGAACGTTTAAACCGCCAGGATGAACTGTTAAATATCGCCCCCATCCGGGACTGGAGTACTGCCGGACATGGCGGCCCCAGAACAATTCTACGTGACGATCTGACTGTATAGCTCTAAACGAATAATAAACCACACTCAGGAAGGTAATCACCATCCAGGTTGTAAGCGTTTCTGGGTGTTCGTGGAGTGCTTGCGTGTAAATCTGTGGGGGCCGCCCCCGGCCCCCTTTATCTTCCCATTGTTAGTGAGCGGTCAGTAGTTTGCAGGCTCTCCGCTTAAACACCTGTAATATGCCGTTTGTTACCGCGCTTGGCATCCAGAGCGTAATTCCCCTAATTGGTACCTGACCCCGCTGAACAGGAAACTGTACCGTCTGAATCCCCCCAAAAGATTTCTATTTACCCCGTAACTTTTTGAGTCTTTTCTTTTTTCTGCTAACCGTTCAGGAAAGCGAATACTCCGAGATGGGGTGCAGCTGAACGTTTACATGTAATCTATTGATAATGAAGAGGTTTACGCTCAGTTATACTGATAGTATCCCCGCTTTTTTCTTTTCTGATAATAGTTCTTGGGGCTGTTTGTTCCCGTGATTTTGCTTCACAAATTTAGGTGTTGTTGTTATAAAAGATATGATCAGGTTAAAAACTCATGTATTAATAATTGCGGGGCATAACGAATCTAAGCCATATGGAAATTAAATCAGTCTTCCGGCTCTGTCATAACTCATTATTTTAAAAAGGGATAAAAATGAAAAGAATTGTCTTGCTGATGCTTTTGCTAACCATGTCTTTCTCGCTAACCGGTTGTGGATACAACCAGATACAGCAAAATGATGAGGCGGTAATCGCGGCCTGGGGTAATGTGGAGGCCAGTTATCAACGCCGGAGCGATCTTATTCCCAATCTGGTTGAGGTGGTAAAAGGCTACGCGGCTCACGAAAAGGATACCTTAATCGCCGTAACCAAGGCCCGTTCCAAGGTCGGACAATTACGGCTGGGCGCTGACGTGATTAATAATCCGGCGGCCATGGCCAAATTCCAGGCGGCTCAGGGCGGTTTAAGCTCAGCCCTTTCTAAGCTTATGGTAGTGGTGGAGCGTTATCCTGACCTCAAGGCCAATCAGAATTTTCTGGATCTGCAAAACCAGTTGGAGGGTACTGAAAACCGCATAAATGTGGCCCGCCAGCGTTATAATGATGCTGTACGAATATTTAACACCTCCATTCGAACCTTCCCCAATAACCTGACCAATAATTTTATCCTTCATCTGCCGCGTCGGCAGCCTTTCAAGGCAGCGGCCGGAGCGGAGAATGCCCCAAAGGTTAAGTTTTGAGCCTGTCCTCCGAATCTTACAATTTGCGGCGTTCAGGGGGCGGCAGTTATCATCTGTTCCTTCGCCGCCTGTCGGTTATCACCGCAGGAGTTCTGCTTTTAATTGTCATGGGCTGCAGTTCTGCCCTGGCCCTCAAGGTACCGGCATATCATGGTTATGTTAATGATTATGCCAACATGATTTCACCGGCCATGGAGGCCAAAATAAACCGGGTCTTGCAGGCCCTTGACCTCTCCGATTCAACCCAGGTGGCAATCCTCACTATTCCCAGCCTTGACGGAGATAATCTGGAGGAGTTCAGTATCCGGGTGGCTGAGAAATGGGGAATGGGGGTTAAGGGCCGTGATAATGGCGTCCTGCTCCTTGCGGTTAAGAATGACCGCCGCCTGCGTATTGAGGTCGGTAAGGGGCTGGAACCGAAGTTGACCGATCTCCTTAGCGGTCGAATTGTTGATAATATTATGACCCCATATTTCAAGGCCGGTCGTTATGACGAAGGCTTCGCGGCCGGAATTAATGCTATTATCCAGGTGATCCGCGGTCAGTTTAAGGGCAACGGACGGTTGTCACGCCGGGCGAACCAAGGGCCGTCTCCTCTGTTTAAGCTTATCTTTTTCGGACTGGCAATTACCGCCTTCATGGGCAGCAACTCCAAGCGGCTGGGGATGGTTACCGGTGCTTTATTGCTGCCCCTGGCCTTCTTTTTCGGTCTGCCGTCTATAGGATTCATCTTCTTATTACTGCTCATTCCCATGGGCGCTCTGGGCGGTTGGCTGCTGCCTCTGCTTTTGTTAGGGCTGGCCCGCGGCGGGGGTGGATTTTATGGCGGTGGTATGGGCGGCTTTGGTGGTGGAGGCTTTGGTGGCGGGGGTGGATTTGGCGGATTTGGCGGCGGCGGTTTCGGCGGCGGCGGGGCTTCAGGGGGATGGTAATGGCACAAGCTGAAAAAATTATGGGAACGGCGGAAAGGGCAAAAATAAGTGCCGCCGTCAAGGATGTTGAGAGTCGTACTGCTGGCGAAATTGCCGTTATCTTTACTGATATGAGCGATGATTATCCCGAGGGCAGCCTGAGGGCAGGGGTGATAATCGGCAGTCTCTGCGCCATCGCGGTCAGTGATTTACTTCTGGGCGATTCGTTATGGTATGCCGTTGGTCTGGCTCTGATTTTAACCTTGCTGATAGACTGGCTGGGCCATAAGATGCCGATAATCATAAGGCCCTTTATTTCTCCCTCCCGCTTGGATGAGATGGTGGCCCGCCGGGCGCTGACGGTCTTCTATGACCAAGGACTCTATAAAACCAGGGATAAGACCGGAGTTCTGTTTTTTATTTCCCTCTTTGAACGGCGGGTCAGGGTTTTGGCTGATAAGGGAATTTACGAGAAGATAACCCCTGATGAACTGCAGGGTTACGCCCATGGTATATCAGCCGGGATCAAAAACAAAAAAACCGCCGAGGCCCTGACTAAAGAGATTCAGGCCGTGGGTATGGTTTTGGCAAAACACTTTCCCATTAAAGATGATGATACCAATGAACTTCCGGACGAGGTGGTGATCGTTTAAATGTAAGTCCATGAACACCTGCTGCGGGGAGGATATTATTCGAGGTGCTTTTGAATTATTGTTAGATAATCTGCCTTGGGCCGCAGACCTTTTATTTCCGCTAACTGCACTCCGTTTTTAAAAAACTGGACGGTGGGGGTGGCTGTTATCCCGGCGGCCTGGGCCAGTTCCTGATCGACATTTATGTCAATCTCTACCTGTTGTAACTTGGAGTTTAATTCCTGGCGTAATTGGTTAAGTATGGGTTTAAGGGCTCGGCATGGCCCGCAGGAGGCAGAACCATATTTGACTAAAATTATTTTACCGCTGTCATTAAATACGCGGCGCAGGGCCTCAGCCCCTTCCAGAACCGGGCCACCGCTCTCGCTCTCTTCGCCGCTTAAAGGCTCTTCCTCATTAATCTGCTGTACTTCCTCGATAAGCCCCCTGACTGAGAGCCAGCGCTCACTCTGCATGGCCGCCATACAGCCGCTGGCAGCCGCGGTAATGGCTTGGCGGAATTCGGCATCCTGCACATCACCAGCGGCATAAATTCCTTCTCTACTGGTTGCCATGCCGCCGGGTTTTGTGACAATATAACCGTTCTCATCCAGTTCAAGCTGGCCGCTGAAAAGCTCGCTGTTAACCTGATGGCCAATGGCGTAAAAGAGACCTTCCACGGCCAGCTCCATTTTCTCACCACTTTTGTTGTTTTTGAGCTTGATTCCCCGCAGACGCTCATCGCCAAAGACATCAACGGCCTCAGTATGCCAATGGACGGTGATGGCCTGGTTGTTGAGTACCTTGTCCCGCATGGCCTTACTGGCCCGTAATTCATCCCGCCGGACAAGAAGGTGAACATGAGAGGCGTATCTGGTCAGGTAATCGGCCTCTTCGGCTGCCGTGTCTCCGCCGCCGATAATGGCTATTTCCGCCCCCCGGAAGATGGGGGTGGCCCCGTCACAGATGGCACAGGCTGATATACCGGCATTCCAGAATTTTTCTTCACTCGGCAGGTTCAGACGACGGGCGGTGGCGCCGGTGGCAATAATCACACTCCTGGCTTTACGCTCCTGACTTGTGGATTGAACCACAAAGGGCTGCCGGCTGAAATCAACTCTAATCACGTCCTCCTTGATAATTTCCGCCCCGCAGTGCCGGGCCTGAGCCTCCAAATTATCCATGAGATCAGGGCCCATGATTCCCTTGGGGAAGCCTGGAAAATTCTCCACATGGGTGGTGGTCATTAACTGACCTCCGGGCAGACCACCGGCCTGGAATCCAGCCAGCACCAGGGGCTTTAAATTGGCGCGGCCGGCGTAGATCGCGGCGGTGTAACCAGCCGGGCCGGAGCCGATAATAATGGTGTTTTCAACCCTGTTAATCTTCTTATTCATTGTGTATCTCCATGCCCGGTTCCTCAGGCGCAACGAAATATGAAAGCCATGGCAAGGTCAACATTTCCGGCAGATAACTTCCATGTAAAAAAGGCTTATTCTTTTAATAGGTTTTTACGCCCGTTTAGGCCGCATCTTTCGTGGATCAGCTCCGATATGGCGCAGGGAATAGCGTCCCATCTTATTGCCAAAGGGCATGATTAAGAGACGGGGCAGAGTGACTGCCTCAGGGGCCCTGAAGGGAGCAATACCAATGCTCATATCCTGGTGCCCCAGGGCGGGCTGGGAGCGGTAGGTGCCGAATATTCTGTCCCACCAGGGGAAACTGAAACCAAAATTGCTGTTGGTTTCCCTGATGGAGACGGAATGGTGTACCCGGTGCATATCAGGGGTTACCACCAGCAGCCGCAGAAGACGGTCAAAGGAGCGGGGCAGGCTGATGTTCCCATGATTAAACATGGCGGTACCATTTAAGATAATCTCAAAGGCAAGAACCGCGCTAATGGGCGGCCCCAGTGCCGCCACTGCCGCCATTTTTATAAGCATGGAAATTATTATTTCAATGGGGTGGAAGCGAAGTCCGGTGGTAACATCAATATCAAGGTCGGCATGATGCACCATGTGCAGCCGCCAGAGGAGCGGGGTGGCATGAAACATCAGGTGTTGCAGATAGATGATGAGGTCGAGGAGCAGAATGGCAAAAATAATCTCCGCCCAGAGCGGCAGATTCAGATAATGAAAAAGCCCCCAGTTATGGCGGGCCGCAGCCGCGGCCAGGCTTAAGGCGGTAATTGGAAAAAGAAGTCTTACGGTCAGTGAATTTAGAAAAATAATAGTCAGATTATTACCCCAGCGCCCAGCCTTGGACACCGAAAGCCGCCTTTTGGGGCTGATAAATTCATAGCCCGCCACCAGTATCAGGATACCAAAGAAAAAGATAATTCTCAGCCTGGTATTATAATCCATGCTATTCTCCTGATTGATTTATCGTAAAAGATCAACAAACTTTATCTTTCATTTCTCATAATTCAATCCTTCCATGGCCCGTTTAAAACCGGCAGCCGAGGCGGCTATTACCTCATCTTCAACGCAGAAGGCCAGCCGGAAATAGCCGGGGCAGCCAAATCCCTGACCAGGGACGGCAAGAATCTTCTCCTTTTGCAGTATTTTAAGAAACTCCACATCATCCTTTATCGGAGACTGCGGGAAGATGTAAAAAGCGCCCTTAGGGGGCTGAAAGCGATAGCCCGCCTCGGAGAGTATATCACAGAATAATTGACGGCGGCGTTGATATATCCCGCAGTCAACACTCACCTGGCTCAACTCGGCTACTACCCGCTGCATAAGGGCCGGAGCGTTAACAAAGCCCAGAATACGATTGGCCAGGGTCATGGCCCCTAATAGAGAATCATGGGCCTCCGCCTCAGGATTAACCGCTATAAAGCCGATACGTTCACCCGGCAGGGAGAGATCCTTGGAAAAGGATGAGGCAATAATACT
>DRPV01000196.1 GCA_011330685.1 Desulfobacterales bacterium | reverse complement strand
AAATAGAAGGGCTGGTAGTCTTCAGGCCTGTATTTGGCGGCCTTTAATAATAATTTATCCGCCTCCGGCCTCATATGGGCCTGCCAGGGGAAAATGACCTCGGCAAAGAGGTAGGGATCCCAGAACCTGGGGTCAAGGTCGGTTACCCCCCGGAGCATGGTGGCAGCCCTGTGCCATTCCTTTTCCGTCGGGGAGGAATGCTCCTGAAGCCGCAGACCGACATAGGTGATGGTCTTTAAGAACATAAAATCAGACGCCACACCCTGAAATTCCAGAGCCGCGGCCCGGAGTACGGCAGCCGGCAGACGGCCGATGGTACTCATGCTCTCGTTATTATGTCTGAGCTTAATGCGGTGTACATGCCCGCTCAGCATGATAGTAAGACTTAAGCCGATGATTAAAAACAGCGGCGGCCAAAGACGATTCATGACAGATCCCGGCGTTTAAAGCTCATGATGGCCAGACTCAAGGCGGCAACGCTGTAGCCCGCGGCGTAGAGCGTCATGGTCAAGGTGTCGCTCCAGGGGATAGCTATACTGTGGGCGGCAAGTCCCTTGAAATCAAAGGCCGCCAGGTTGGGGAAGATGTATTTAGCAACGGAAATGGTGATTTTGATGGGCTGCGAAAGCGGCACTCCGCTGTTGGGGGCGGAGAGAAACATGACAATATCATCCATGGTCTGACCAATTATATAGGAGGCCAGGGTCAGGAGGGTGACCAAAAACGAACTGGTGGTCAGGCAGCACCAGAGTATAACCAGGCTGTTTAAGAGTAATACGGCCATATAACTCATGAAAACCGCGGTGATATAGGGAACTGGAGAGAACATCTTAAAAAAATGAAGGCCGTATAGTAACCTGCCGAGCCATACCGCGAGAAGTCCGGCGCCGCCCAGAATCAGCATTATGATCCCGGCGAGGAGGCCAAGACCAATAAACTTGCCGATAATGTAGGCCGGGCGGGGCAGAGGGGTGGCGAGCAGTGAGAATATTGTGCGGTTTTCAAGATCACCGGCCACCAGGTTGACAGTGAGCAGAAAGGGAACCAGCAGGCCGCCAAGGCTGACCGCTGCCAGGCTGAAATCAATAATAACCTTAGCGACATCACGCATAAAAAAGCCGCTCAATAACACGGAAAAGAATATTACCAAGAGGGCTAAAAGCAAAACACTGTAAAGAATTTTCTGGCCCAGTCCCTCTTTAAGGGTAAGGCGGGCCACGGCAAAAATATCTTTCATCCGTCAGCCCCCGTATCTGAATTTACCAGATCAATGAACATGGCCTCCAGCGGTGATTTGCTGTGCCTGCCCGTGGTTGGCGGTATTTCCTCCGGGCGCATGATTTTTATGATGCGTCCCCTGTTCATCACTCCAATCCGGTCGCATATCCGTTCCACATCAGTGAGGATATGGGAGCAGAACAGTACGGTCTTGTTTCGTTCCCGGTAATCATTAATGATATCAATAACCATCTGCCTGCCGAAGGGGTCAAGGCCCGACATGGGCTCGTCCAAGATAAGTAAATCCGGGTCATGGAGTAAGGCGTAAGCCAGGGCGGCCCGCTGGGTCATGCCCTTGGAGAATTTTTTTATTTTTACTCCGGCAGCCTGGCCGAGACCAACCCGCTGGAGAATCTGCGCAATACGGGGTTTGATTTCAGAATTTGGTATATTGGCAATGGCGGCCGCGAACTTAAGATGGTCGGTGATGGTCAAATGTTGATAAAGGCAGGGCGACTCGGGTAGGTAGCCCAGACCCATGTGGCACTTGGCCTCATAAGGCTCCCGGCCGGATAAGGAAACCCGGCCGCCGCTATGTTTGACAAAGCCCATGAGAATTTTAATAGAGGTACTCTTACCAGCCCCGTTGCGGCCGATAATCCCAAATATTTCACCCTCTTGAACCTCTAAGGAAACGCCTCTTAAAGCAACGCTCTCTTTCTTGAAGAGCTCACCACGGTAGACTTTGGTTACCTCCTGAAACCGGATGATTACCGGGCCGGGCCCTGTCGCCTCTCCTTCACCACTTGTTGTCATATGATACGCCTTTCTCCTGCTTGCGGAGTATGCTGTACTACCTGGCCTCAACGGCAATTTTCGTTGTACCTGAGTGACTGAATACTGATGTTACTTAGATTTTAGGTTATCATTTGTTGCATGTCAAATGGGAAAAGAGGTTATGAATATAAATATCAAGTGGGCGGCAGATGGTTGATGCCGGGGCCGCGGATAATACTCCGGCCGCCGGATACCGGCAAAATATCTATTTGGGAGCGAATCCGTTCCTTTAACGCCGGGACATGAGAGATAACTCCGATTAGTTTTCCATCCTGCTGTAAACCGCCCAAAGTCTCCAGGGCGGCGTCTAAGGCCTCTTCATCCAGGGTGCCGAACCCTTCATCTAAAAACAGCGAATCTACCCGCACCTTACGGCTGGCCATCTTTGAAAGGCCCAGCGCCAGGCTCAGGCTGACAATAAAACTTTCGCCGCCGGAGAGGTTCTTTGTCGATCTGATCTCGCCGGCCTGATAGTTATCGATGACATTCAGCTCAAGCGGCTGCCGTTCATCCCTGAGAAGCAGATATCGATCCGTCATTTTT
>DRPV01000195.1 GCA_011330685.1 Desulfobacterales bacterium | reverse complement strand
TAACGGGGAATCAGCTTAAATTTACGGCCCGGATCAGCGAGGGCATAGGCCAGGGCGGCGGGTTTACCATCCGGCCCCATAATCCGGCCGCTGACCTCCAGCAGATCCTTATTGCGTTTACGGGCCTTAAGGGCCGCGTCCTTCAGAGCCATGACCGTAAAATCATATACCATATCCTCATCCGGCCCGGCATCAAGCTCCACCGCCCCGCCGGAGTGTTTGTCATTCAGACCCAGGGGGCCGAACTTACGGCCGTCCTTGCGCAATACCGCCACCGCCCAATAATGACCCTGGGGCAGGGCCAGGCTGTATTTACCATCAGCCCCGGTGCGGTTAGAAATAAAATCCGCCGGTTTCTTGACATTGGGCCCGAGATAGACCGCCACATCGGCCCCGGCGCTTGGTTTACCGCTCACGTCTGTTACCACGCCGCTCATAACATAGGTTTGCGTGGCTCTGGCCGGCACCGTAAAGGTTAGAATAAAAAATATAATAATCAATGTCTTAGTCATAAAAAAACCGATCCGCACTTATACGCACTTACCTGTAATCTGTTTTCTGCTTTTGCCGTTCAACCGGCTTATAGATGACCCGGCCCAGTTCCGGGTCTCGACGGCCGTCAAAAAATTTATCCGGTTTGGTCTTGCCCTGCCACCAGTTGTAACGAGCATCTACATCCTCAGCGTCAAAATCACCAACCCGGATGTCATAACGCTGGTTATCAATGAAGTTATTGTGATGAATTTTTATCCCGCTCCCCTTTCTGCGGATAAAAATAGCCATCTCATTATTTTTAAAGGTATTATTATGAATATCCGCCGTCATTATCAAGGCTCGGATGCCAATATGATTATCTTCAAAAAGGGAGTTTTTTATCTCCACCGGCCCGCTGCGAAACCGAAAACCGCCGTAGGAATTCAGGAATCGGCAATGATTCATAATCAAATTGGTGAAATGGCAGTGGATGTCCCAGGCGGCGTATTCAAAATCACAAAAATTAAAATAACTGCCCATGGCCCGGTCAAGCATAATCTCATCCCAGCTGTTCGGGGCCTTACGAGTTGCTGATGTGAAGAGAATTCGTTTACCAGACCGCCCCTGCCCCTTTATCTGACCATAGATCTCCATGCCGACTCCCTTGGCCAGCTGCACAATCGTGCCGGGGGCAATACTAAGGGCGGCACCCTGCGGCACAGTCACATCTTTGGTTAAGCGCATCAAGCCGTACCAGGAAAGATCAAGCGGCACCCCGGACAGAGGCCAGGTAAAGACAAAAGGCCCAGGAGCCACTGGTTTATAGCTCACTAATCCCAGGGCGGGGTTATCATGTTTATCAAAGATGGCCCGGCTCATATCAGCGCCGCCCCACCAGTTATCCAGCGCCCGCACGTTACTGCTGCCGGTGAGTCCCAGGGCGTACACCCCGTTGGCCACAATATTATTACCCTTGATCATACCACTGAAAGAGCGGATGCCAATACCCCTTTCCGCGTTGCCGGCCACGAGATTACCGCTGATCTCACCCCTGGTATCACGAAGGCTGATACCGTTCAGGCCGTTATTCAATATGGCGTTGGCCGTCACCGTCAGGCTGTCGGTATTCCGTAAAAGCAGACCGTTTTCCAGATTAGCGGCCAGCAGATTATGGCTGAAGCGGCCAAAGACAGCGTTGGCCACCCGTAGGCCAAAACGGTTGCCGGCCATGACATTACGCTCGATTACCGCCTCGCCCTCCCGTATCCGCAGGCCGTCCCATTGGTTATCGGCAAAGATATTATCACGACCGGTGAGGTTCTGGCGGAAAAAGTTAATGCCGTTTATGTTGGCGAATATCTGGTTATTATTAAAATAGACCTCGGAATCCCGGCCCTGAACGGCGCTCTTGTTGTGATAGAACTGGCAGTCTCTGATCTCCACCAGGGATTCCTGAAACTGCAGACCACGATAATTATGCTGGATGATGGTATTGGTCACCGCCACATTGGCAAAATGGAAATGCAGGCCTCGATAGGCATCTTCGATCTGGCAGAATTCAATGAGGTTCCGGCTGCGATCGCTGCCGAGAATATTGATGGCGTCCCAGTCGCCCCGCCCCCTTTTCTTCTCCGCCGAGCGAAAGATAATGGGAGACTGCGGCGTACCCTTGGCAATAAATTCGCCCTGGGCCAGGATACCGTTCTCGCCGATGCCGTCACCGTTGGTATCCCGTTTGGTAAACTCCACCACGGTGCCGGGCATAATAATAAGCCGGGCCTTGGGCGCTATCCGCACCTGGCCTGTAATCCGCACCCTATCCCGCCATATAGTGGTACCTTTTATGGTCTCATTTTTATAGACCCGGCGCAGGGGTAAATCATTGGCCGGCTTATAAAGTCTGGGGGTAATCCTGATCGCGGGGACGGCAAAACGCCATTCATTCCGCCTTAGATTATGACTGATTTTTGTTTGAGAACGTTTGACCCGCGCTTTATTAAATACGGCAAGGCCATAGTCATTAGCAGTTATCACCGACCTAATCAGCTCTAAACTTGCCTTGTCGCCGGAAGCGATAAGGGCGTAAATATTATTTCTCATCCTGAGCTCAACGGCCTTGACCCTGCCTCGCAGGATATAAATACCGTTCTGTGCTCCGCTCAACCGGCAAAACCGCAGATCAGCCGTCCCGCCATCGACAATTATGCCCGACCAGCGCTCACCACCCGACGGGCCGCCCTGAGCAAAGACAATGGGTGCCGCCTCTGTTCCCTCCGCCCGCAGGGTGCCGCGCACCAGAATTTCGGTGCGATGGGACAAAAACTCCGGCTTAATCTTGGTATCTTCCGCCGCCCAGGCCCGAATCCTGGTACCGGGTAAAATGGTCAGAACAAGACCGGCCGGGACCAGGACATCCTCCTTGAGCTCCACCACTCCCCGCCAGACCTCATTAGTGGTGAGTACCCGGCCGGCGGCGCCATGAGCGATAGACAGCCCGACGGAAAGGATGAACACCGCCAGCAGCCCCGGCCAGGGGGCCGGGATCGTCCTATTTTTTACTTTTACCAGCACTATTGCGCATCTTGCGAGCCCGCGCCTGCTTCTCAAACCTTTTACGGGTTGCCACAGGATCAGGAATCTTAAACATATTAATAGTAATTCCGGAGATAACCGCGCCATTTTTGCCCCGTACGGCGAGGGCCGTACCCATGCCGCCGCGGACACCCATGCCGGCCCTGATACCGCCGGTTTTGGCATTGGCCTTCAAGGGTGAGGTCTTACCATAGGTACCCACGAGGGAACCCGCCTGCGGCCGCCCGCCGAGCAAAGATTTACGAACCATCAGATAATAGCTGCCCGGTGGCACCTTAAAGGAAAATTTACCATCCTTGTCACTGGGTGGGGCGATATACTGGGGGCGGGAGGCATCTATTTTACCCTTTAAAAGAATCAGCGCCCCGGCCACCGGTTTACCATCGGGCCCCAAAATTTGGCCTTCGACGGTCATAAATTTACTAAACTCCTTGAAGGCTCCTGGTTTCAAACCTTCAACCCGGCCCGCTTGAGTCAATGCCCTGGCCTTTACCTCCATGGCCCGCAGCTGCCCCTGGTCATTCTTGATAAAATAAAACTTTTCTCCCTTACGGGGCGGCCCAGGCCCTTTACCACGCGCCCGAATCAGGGCTCCCATATAATACCAGCCGGGAAGCAGTCTAACCGAAAATTTACCCTTGGCATCAGCACGGCCTACCATGTCCGGCACTCGTCGAGTACTGCCTGCCACCGGCGGCGGGCCGCCTTTTTTGTTAAAGAAAGCAACAATGGCATTGGGTAAGACCTTACCATTCACATACAGATGCCCCTCTATGGTTCCCATTTTAGCCTTCATGGAACCTGGGGTACCGGCCCAGGACTGAGCGGCAAAGAGCCAAACACCTGCCACAATAAACATGATAATTTTTTTCATCGGCTGCCTCATTTGGTTAGATAATACGTTGAATGTCTATTCAGGGCCTGCTAAAAAAGTAAGCGCTCCATGAACACCACCCTGCACACGTTCCACCCCTCCCGATATACCGATGTATAATCGCGGGATTGGAACGTGCACGTGGCGGCGTCCCTGAAACGCTTACAGTCAGGGGGTTATATGAACTTGGGTGTGGTTAATTGATCGCTTACCTAAAAAACAACCTGGCTGACACATGAAAGGTAAACAATCAATAAACCACACACTCAAGAGGGGAATCACCCTCCGAGGTGTAAGCGTTTCATGGCTGTTAAAGAACATTATTATATCGTATATCCTATTAACTCATATGTCAAAATCAATTAAACGAAAGGCTCCGGTTCCGGGCCTTTTCTTGACAAGCCGGTAAATTAATTTTATGTAATAGGAGCAATTAGATATCCGAAACTGCCGCCAACTACAACGCATACTACAATAAGATAATGCCAGAAAACAAACTTCCTCCTTTTATTACAGGCCTTCTCCAGCCGAACGGTTATCCCCATACCGCCGCTGATATACAATTGGTCCAGACCCATATCTCTTACGTTCTCCTGGCCGGTGACTTTGTTTATAAAATTAAAAAACCGGTGGATTTTGGGTTTTTAGATTTCACCACCTTAGATAAACGCCGCCATTTCTGTGCTGAGGAGCTGCGCCTTAACCGCCGCTTGTGCCCGGATCTCTACCTCCAGACAATGACTATTAACGAAGAAAACGGCCTCTTTAATCTTAAGGGCCAGGGCCGGGTTGTTGAACACTGTCTGCAGATGCGCCGTATGCCTGAGGATAAAATGATGAGCCGGATCATCGAGGCTGGGGCCTTATCCAAGTCTATGCTGGATAATATTGTCGAGCTCCTGAGCGATTTTTATCAGCGGGCTGAAGGCGGAGAAAAAATAAATAAATTCGGTTCTGCACAGGCCGTGGCTGTTAACGTTCTGGAGAATTTTGAGCAGACCGCGAGCTTCATCGGCTGCCCGTCATTGAGCCAGGCCCAGTTTGACACCATCACCGTCTACGCCCGGAATTTTTTAGCGTGCCAGGATAAATTCCAGAAACGTGTTGCCGCCGGTAAGATACGTGATTGTCACGGCGATCTTTACTCCGCCAATATCTGCCTGGCAGATAAGACTTACATCTATGACTGCATTGAATTTAACGAGAGATTCCGTTATTGCGATGTGGCCAGCGATGTGGCCTTTCTATGTATGGATCTGGATTTCCACGGCTTAAACAGCCTGGCGGATTATTTTATCCAGGCCTTCATTGATAAATCACATGATCCGGAGCTTAGGGAGATGCTTAATTTTTATAAATGTTACCGGGCCTATGTCCGCGGCAAGATAGGGCTGTTCACCGCCCACGCCCCGGAGGTAGATGCCGCCACCAGGGACAAAAGCTTCCAGCAGGCCGGTAAATATTTTCAACTTGCCGAACGCTATGCCCAGGCAGGCTGAATTATTCGTCTTTATGGGGCTTATCGCCAGCGGCAAAAGCACCCTCGCCGCGGCCTGGGCCCGGCAAATCGGGGCCAGGTATTTCAACTCGGATCGTGAACGTAAGACTCTGGCAGGTCTCAGGCCCACCGCTCCCCGCGCCGAGTCGTTTCAGGCCGGAATTTACAGCCCGGAATTTACGCGGCGCACCTATGAACGTCTGTATTTAATGGCCAAAACAGAACTTGAGGCAAAGCGAGATGTGGTGCTGGATGGTTCATACACGGCAGAGCAAGAGCGCCGACGGCTGCGAGACCTGACAGCCGCCCAGGGAGCCGCAATTAAATTCATCCTCTGCCGCTGTCCTGATAATATTGTCAGAGAACGTCTCAATATCCGAGCCCAAGACCAGGAAGCGGTATCAGACGGCCGTTGGGAGATTTATCTACGCCAGAAAGAATACTTCAGCCTGCCCGCAGAGTTGGAGAACCACGAATTAATCACCCTGGATACCGATGCCCCCGTGGACACATTATTACAAAAATTACAAAAAATTGAGGCTGCTATCAACCACAGACAGGGCCGATAAAACCTGCCGGACTACTGGAGTTAACATGTATAAAAGAATGTATTTATTACGATTTACCAAAGATAATATCGATCAGCCCCTGATCTGCGATCTGGTCAAAAAATATAACCTGGATTTTAACATCCTGCGAGCCGATATATTTATGCAGCAGGACGGAGTAATGATGTTGGAATTAGCCGGCCCCAGGAAAAATGTCCAGGCCGGCCTGAAGTATCTAAAAAAGAACGAGGTCAAGGTGGAGACCCTGGCCACGGTAATCAGCCGTGATGACGACAAATGTTTTCAATGCGGGGCCTGCACCGGCCGCTGCTCCACCGGAGCCCTGTCAATCAAGCGCCCGGAGATGGCGGTAATCTTTGACCCGGAAAAATGCACGGCCTGCGGCCTATGTGTTCCGGTCTGCCCGGTACAGGCTATGCATATTTCTTTGGATAAGAGCGTGAGATTCGACTATCAAAGAGTAGAGGACAGCGGACAGGCAAAAGAAGAGGTGACGGTTCCAGAATAAGTGCTCCAGGTCAACTAACCGGCCCGCCCTCTCCCTTCACCCAGACCGGCAAATCCTGACGCAGACGGCGAAAACGGGGATCATCGTCAATATCATTGCTCATTTTGCGGTTGGCAATCAGAATACCGCCAGGTTGTAGTTGATCCTCAATAAAACGTTCAAAACGACGTTGCGTATTGCCCTCGTGAAAGGGGCGGAAATAGTAGATCACCTTGAATTGTCCGTAATCTTCATACTCCCAGATATCCGCCGGAATTACCCGCCTGGAGTCGACAAGTTTGGCCGCCACCTTGCAGGGAAACGGATCTTTTTCAATTCCCCAGACCTCAAAATCCATTTGCTCGGCAAAGAGCAGAATATTGCCGATACCACAGCCAATATCGAGGAAACGGGCCGGTTCCGCCCCCTCGCTCAAGGGACGCAGATAATCTTGGGCTAATTTGATCTGCGCGTAAACCTGACGCGGATCCATGGGTACAAAGGGATATTCGCTTTGGGCATCGTTCTGGCTCAGCCGCTGGGAATCCCTGGTAAAATAACCGATAAAGCGGCTGATAACCCCAAAGAGTATATCCCGCTCGCGCTCAAGATCAAGTTCGTTCATATCATTATTGCCATCAATCATAGATGAAAACTGTAACTATTAAGCCGCCTTGGCTGTTGGGATTCACCCGGCGGTTCATTTCTCTTAACCAGCCCCTTATGCAGGATTTCGGGGCCTGGCATTTTCAGCCCGGTATGCGTTTCCAGGAAAAGGCTCAATGGTGGCGGCCCGGCTTTTCACGTTCTACTCCCCATGAGGGGGTAGATTTCTGCTGCTTCAAAGATAAGGCCGGAGAGCTTGTCTATCTACGGCCAGGATGTAAAATACCGGCCCTTTTCAAGGGGCGGGTGGCTGCCCTGTTTGATGATTTTCTTGGCCGTTCATTATATATTGTCCATAAAGACAACGGCTGCCAACTATCCGGAACAATCTATGCTCATATCCAACCAGTACCTGAAATCACGGTGGGCCGGGTGGTGGAAGCCGGTGAGGTGGTGGGAGTAACAGCACCCCAGAGGCGGTCGGGGCCGTTAAGGTCTCATCTCCACCTCAGCATGTGCCGCGCCGCGAAAAATGTCCCGCCCCCAACGGACTGGCAGACAATTCACCACCTGCCCATTGAGTTAATCAACCCCTTCTCGTAACTGTTCAGCAGAGGCAACAAATTACTTTCAACTCGTAAACGGTTACGATATTTATATGAAAATCACCTGCCAAGGACGTTGACCCTGCCGCGACTTTCATTTTTCGTTGTGCCTGAGGAATCTGGCATGACTGTTACCTGAAAGGCATAAAAAATGCCCTGAACCAAAAGGCCCAGAGCATCATCCTCAAAGTCGCTTAAAAGCACTCCGGATGTTAAAATAGATCGGGAACTAAGAAAAATCCTGATAGCTAAACAGCATCCTTGTCAATTGAGGTATAATCCGGCTCAACTTATCCGGCATGTTTTGATTTTTCAGATGTTATATTTATTATAGGGTTACAACATTTTCGGCCGCAGGCCCCTTATTCCCTTCAACAACATCAAACTGTACACGAGCACCCTCTTCAAGAGAACGATATCCTTCGGACTTGATTGCTGAATAATGTACAAAAACATCGGATCCATTGTCCTGCTCAATGAAACCAAACCCCTTAGACGCGTTAAACCATTTCACAGTTCCTTCAGCCATCTTAAACTTACTCCTTCTAAAACCAGGGCTTCTATAAAAACCCATTTAATAAAATTACCGATTATCGTTCAATAACCGGCCGGGCAGTAACCAGTAAAGTACCTGATTACTACTCTAAAAGTCAACGGTACCATACACTTACAAAAAAGCAAGCCCTTTTATAAAAAATTTGGCAGGACAATAAAGGTCGTTGAACTATTGACCGGCCGGCATAAAATTATTGTCAGTGTTGTCAGCGATCAATTAACCACAGCCAACTTTATATAACCCCCCCTGACTGTAAGCGTTTCAGGGGAGCCACCCTGTGCACGTTCATGGAGTGCTTACATACCGGGGCTTTCCTGAGTATGGGCTTTATTGATCGTTATAGTTGATGGTATTGGACAAGGCGCTCTCGACGCCAGAGGTGTCAACTGCGGTCACGGCATAGCTCTGAGTTCCGGTAATAACTGGTGCCTTGCAGTTCAGGGTGCGGGCGTTTTTATCCATTATCTCACCAATCATAACCCCGTTACGATAGAGTCTGAAGCCGGTTAGATTGCTGGTGTCAGCGTTATAGTCCCATGAACAGGAAATAGCCTGCTGCGGCGCTGTTACTACAACCGTAACGCCTGCCTTTGCTGTGCCGCCTTGACCATCGCTGATGGTGTAAACGAAAGAATCCGTGCCGACAAATCCCTTGTCAGCCGTATAAACAGCCTGACCACCACTTAAAGTTACCTGCCCGCTTAAAGGCTGAGTTACAGACACAACCCGCAGGCTGTCACCATCAACATCAGTGTCATTAGACAACAGGCTAATCTTTATCGGCTCTGTCCCCTCAACCGCGGCTTGATCGTCTACCGCGACAGGGGCGTCATTTACCGGGGTCAGGGTAATATTTACCGTGCCGACAGCTGTACCGCCATTACCATCGCTGATCGTATAGGTAAAACTGTCCTTACCGTTATAATCAGCCTTGGGGGTATAAACCGCCCTGTCAGCCTTTAATGCCACCCTGCCAACCGCTGGTCGGCCAAGAGCGGTTACCGTAAGAGTATCGCCGTCCACATCCGTATCGTTGGCCAAAACATCAATATCCACCTTGGTATCTTCTGGAATAGTCAAGGAATCGACCCGCGCCACCGGCACGTCATTTATCGGCTTGACAGTAATGGAGACCGTGGCCAAAGCCGAATCCTCCGTGCCGTCATTAACCATAAAGGTGAAGCTGTCGGTGCCGTTGAAATCGGCCCGCGGGGTATAGGAAAAGGCGCCGGTACTTGAGTTAGTTATAACCGCGTTGCCGTGTGAGCCGTTATTCCGCAGACTGAAGGTCAGCTTATCTCCATCCTGATCCGTGGCCGGAAGGGTGCCGGTCAGGACAGTATCTTCAGAGGTTTGCAGTGTAATATTCCGGGCCGCCGGGGCATGATTTATCTTTACGGCGGGATCATAGCTTATGGTGTTGGAGAGCAACGATTCCCGGCCGCTGCCATCCACGGCGGTGAGGGCGAAGCTCTTAACTCCGTCACTCTGCGGAATTTTACAGGTCAACGTCCTGGCCGCCGGATCTGAGACTTCGGCAACCTGGTTGCCATTGTAATAGAGCCTGAAGCCGCTGACCGATACTTTAGAATCATATTCCCAGGAAACAGTAATTAGATATTGCGGCGGCGTAACAGTAATATGTACTGTGCCGGAAGCGCTTAAGCGGCCGTCTGTAACCGTATAGGTCAGGCTGTCGGCACCGACAAAATCTTTGTTCGGGGTATAGATAATACGTCCGCCGCTGATGACTGCCGTACCGTGCGCGCCATTGCCCACTTTACTTATGCTCAGGGAATCACCATCTACATCCGTATCATTGGCCAGCGCCTCTATGCTTACGGGCTGGTCGGCCTCTGTCTCGGCCTTATCGTCTTTCGCCAGCGGTGCGTCATTTACCGGGGTAATATTTACGGTAACAGTGGCAGCGGCTGAATCAAGCGCCCCGTCATTTACCTTAAATTTAAAGGAATCAGTTCCAAAGGCGTTTTTATTCGGCGTATAGGTGAAGGCCCCTGTTCTGTCTACAACAGCCGTACCCAGAGCGCCGCCTGCCGTCAGGGTATAGGTCAGGGCATTACCGTCCGGATCGTTAGCTGAGAGATTACCGCTGAATTTACCGTCTTCAGCCAGAGTAATACTTTGCTCTCCTGCCGTGGGCGGATGGTTTATTTTTTGTTTTATATTGATGCTTACCGTGGCGGCACTGGAATCATTTACTCCGTCGTTGGCCTTGAAAATAAAGGCATCATTGCCGTAAACCCCGGCTTTGGGAACATAGGTGAATACGCCGGTGGCGGGATTGGTGATGGTGGCCGTCCCCTTGGAACCGTTAGCGGCAATACTGAAGGTTAAGGGCTGACCCTCGGGATCGGAGCCGGAAAGGGTGCCGGTAATTGATTTATCCTGATCGACAGTAAAATCGGCCCCATGAACGACGGGCGGCTGATTGATAGTACCAGTTACCGGGATATCCATGGTGGTTTGAGTCACCGCCCCTGCCTCATCAGTTACCCGCAGGGTAACAGTGTAAGTGCCGGGGATGGTAAAGTCATGGTTAACCGACAGGCCCTGGCCCACGGTTCCATCGCCAAAATCCCAGTTATAGGCGGTAATACCGCCCTCAGCGTCAAAGGAGGTTCCAGCGCTGAAATGGACGGAGAGGGGCGCGTCACCGGTTACCGGTTTGTCAAACACGCCCGTGCTGTCAAAGATAAAAAACTGGGAATCGCTCTCTACTCCGGCCTGGTCATAGGCGCTGACCCAAAACTGAACCGCGCCGCTGTCAATATAGGCCGGGCAGTCTGCCTGGCGGGCGTCGGGATCGGTAATATCACAGATTATAATCCCGTCTTCATAGAGATGAAAACCGGCCAGATCCTGGGTTGGAGCGTAGTCCCAGTTGAAGTGAACGAGATGCTGTTCCAGGGCAGCGGAAATAATCGCTGTAGGCGGAGTATTGACCGCCGGTAAATCGACGACGGAGACGGTCATACTGTCCTGACTGCTGGCGTTAGTATCATCGACAACGGTTAATACTACATTATAATCACCAGGATTGGGGTATTTATGCTCAACGTAATCGCCAGTCGCCGTGTCACCATCACCAAAGTTCCACTTATAGGAGATAATCTTGCCGTCGGTATCGGTGGAGGAGTATGCGTCAAAGGCAATATTGGAGTTATCTGCCGGAGAGGGGGTGGCGGTTATAACTGCCTGGGGTAAAATATTGGTAGAGGTTGTTTGAACACCTTGAGTGTTATCAGCCGGGGCGTTAACCGTAATAGAGGTGGCAGCGGTACCTATGGCGCTGCCATTGTCGGTAACCTTCAGGGTAACCGTGTAGGTGCCGGCCCCGACAAAGATGTGGCTGACCGTACTGCCGGTGCCGGTATCGCCATCCCCGAAATCCCATTGATAGCTGTCAATAGTGCCGTCTATATCATGCGAGGCACCGGCATCAAAGGAGACGGTTAAAGGGGCGGTACCGCTGACGACATCGGCTTTAATCTCAGCCTGCGGGATAAAGTTGCCATAGGCATCTTTGGGGGGAGGGGTGAGGGTGTACGGCGCGGATTGCGGACTCTCGACACCATCCGCGTCCACGGCGCTCAGATTAAAAATCATGGGTGTTTCTTCAAGGAAGACGTCACAATCCATGGACATAAGGTCGGGGTTCTGGCTGGTACAGACCAAGGCCCCATTCTCGTATAAATTATATGATACCGCCGAACCGCTGTAAGCCCACTCAACATGGATTATATGGGCTTCAGCTGGAAGTACCGCTATGCCCAAAAGACATATAAAGACGGTTAACCAGGCAGTATAGACGTTTTTTTTATTCATGATATTTCCTCAAGGGCATTCCTCTCTAATTGCAAAGTGTCACCAGTAAGCGACGTTGGTCAGACAAGGAAGCCTTTATATTGTAGCATAAAAACATGGCTGCTTCACTTTTTCATTTCAAAATGCCGGGAGATTATACCCATTATCTTTTTGGCATAATGATGTTGTTTTTCCTCTTAGCTGTTAAGCAAAGTTTGTGCCATGCCAACCAATAATCATGACGGCTCTGGATGGTGTCGGCTTTCCTGTTGAAATAATTGATAAAAATCAACAAAAGCCATTCATTGGTTATCTTGTCTAAAATTATGGCAAAGAATTAAAAAAATTATGGTTTAAGATGATAAAAATTAAAAAATTATAATGTCTGCTGCTTATAGATATTTTAAGGGCTTGGTTTTTCCTTTTTACCGGAAAACTTTAGGCTAAAAACCGGAATAACTGATTTTTGGTATAGAAATCAATAGATTAGGGATGGTGGTGGGGCGAGAGAGGAGAGGATGACCTTGGATAATAACGAGAGTGGCAAAGACGCGCGGGTTATATAAAGCTAAATTATATCAAGAAGCTACGATGTAGCCATGTCGTGAAAAACAAAAAGACGTCACGTCAAACAACTAAAAAAACGGGAGTGGCAAGGCGGGGCAATTTTGCGAGTGCAAAACTGGAGACATGGGGCATGTCCTAATTTGGAGCCCTGTGGTAAAATAGACTTTTCAGGCCGTGGTCATGATATGTAGTTATGCTTTGACCATAGGCCTCGCCCCACTGCCTGTTTGCTTGAGTTGTCGGAAAAAGAGAGACCGGCAAGAAAGAAGTCTGGGTTCTTGTCATCGGGGGCGGACCAGCGTACTACCCCCCGGCCGTCCAGCCTCGAATCAAACAATTCATTGTTGTCCAGGACAAACATTAACTCGGTGTCTGGCGCAATACGCCGGGTACTCTTGAACATCAGGCCACCCATACCGATGTCCACTGTGCTGGCCGGGACATCCAGCAGTCTGCCATCCGGATTAGCCGAGCAATCGCGTAATGTTAAATGCAAACGCTCCTGGATTCGCCGGTAACGCCGCCGATTTATCTTCTCGACCTCTATCAGCGAAGCGCTGTTGGATATCTTTTCACAACCGCTTATGTATTGATGGCATTTATGAAAGGAGCTGCTCTGGCAAAACATTTTTATCTGCTCCGGCAGGGGAAGATAGAGGCCTCCGGTTATCATCAGGCAATCTGAGTTATTGGAGAAGTATGGGCACGAAGATGTTTTTTTATCAGGCATTTTCATTTATTGTCCAGTTTGGTTTATAACCACTGATTTAAAATTATTACGCTCTATGAGACTCTTTGCAAGGATTAAGCCAACTGCTTGGCAAGAAGCTGTGGGTTGTTGATGGCACAAAAATGTTGACTAATTGCCTGTTTGAGTATATGCTCATATATAAAGGAGGAGTTATGGATAGATGTGAATGCCGAATGATACACCAGGAGAGGGTCGATAAGGCCCTTAAGAAGGGGCTTAACCCTTCAGATGTTGAAGGGCTTGCCCAGGTTTTTAAGGCCATTGGTGATGGTACCAGAGTTAAAATTCTCTGGGCCTTGGAGGACGGCGAAATGTGTGTCTGTGATTTGGCCTGCTATCTTGGACTTAGCGAATCAGCGGTGAGTCATCAGCTGCGGATGCTGCGTCAGCTTCATCTTGTGGCCAACCGCCGCCAGGGGCCTGTTCTATATTATCGTTTGAATGATGATCATATTCGGCAGATTATGCTGGTTGCCCTGGAACATGTGCGGGAATAAAAGAAGGAGGGAAATGTGATGATATTGTTAAAAATTTTTGAGGCCTCGTGGCAGTTGTTGTTGGCGTCCTCTATTTATATTCTGCTGGGTTTAATTATCGGCGGCCTGCTGAAGATGTTTCTGTCACCGGCCGCCATTGCCAACCACCTGGGGCGGGGCCGCTTTATGTCGGTTATCAAGGCCGCTTTGCTTGGGGTTCCTCTGCCGCTTTGCTCCTGCGGCGTATTACCGGCTGCCGTCTCGTTGAAGAAACAGGGGGCCAATAACGGGGCGGCAGTAGCCTTTCTGATTAGTACCCCGGAATCGGGGGTGGACTCAATAAGCATCAGCTGGGCGCTTCTTGACCCAATTATGACCATCGCCCGGCCCGTTGCCGCTTTTTTATCGGCCATGGTAGCCGGGGTATTCGAGAACCTGCTTAATCCGCCCAAGGCAGAACGCCCTGTCAACCGGCTGCAATCCTGCCCGGTGGATAATTGTTGTGACGGCAGTGACTGCGATGCCGAGTCCCATCGCGCTCATCACACCATGTTCGAGAAAATCAAGGCCGGTTGTCTTTACGCGGCCACCGACTTGTGGGCTGACATGATGCTCTGGTTTTTGGCGGGGTTACTGTTGGCCGGAGTGATAAGCGCTCTGGTGCCGGATTCATTTTTTACCGGCTATCTCGGCGGCGGCCTGAACTCCATGCTCCTCATGCTGCTCTTTGGTATTCCCCTGTATATCTGTGCCACGGCCTCAACCCCCATTGCTGCCGCCATGATTCTGAAAGGGGTCAGTCCGGGGGCAGCCCTGGTCTTTCTCTTGGTGGGGCCGGCCACTAATATCGCCTCCATTTCGGTACTTGTCGGTCTGCTGGGCAAGCGGGCTGTTGCCATCTATCTGGCATCCATATCAGTGGTCAGCGTCCTTTGCGGTCTGGCGGTGAACTGGGTATACGCCTATTTGCATATTGACGTTATGGCGGTGGCAGGCCGGGCCGCCGAGGTTATTCCGCCCTGGCTGCAACTGGCTGGAGCCGTTATTCTGCTTGGTCTGTCGGTAAAACCCCTGGCGCAGACGGCGCGACGGCTGATTGCCAAATGGTCAGGAAAAACGGTGCAGTCCTGTGGCTGCGGCAGTAATTGCCAGACCCTACCCATGGCTAATGATGGTGATGAATGCGGTTGTCATGCGGGGCATAAATAAAAGCACTCGTTATCGAGTAATACGATTTTTCTATTCCGACCAATCATTATCCATAAACTGTTTGTGATCCGGCTTGGGCGGTCTGGCTTCGCTTAGACGTGAGTTGAGCCAGGTCAGCACCTTGTTGAATTCCCGGCCTAATTCATTCAGAGCCTTGCCCCGGTGGCTGACTTTGTTTTTCTCCGCTGCTGAGCATTGGGCAAAGGTGCGCTTCAGGGGCGGATAGTAAAAAACCGGGTCATAACCAAAACCGCCCTCACCTTTAACCTCCAGGCTGATCTCGCCTTCGCATCTCCCCTCATAGGTCAGGGCCGGGCCACTGGGTACAGCAATGGATATCACGCACTCAAAAGCGGCCTGCCGCTCATCAATCCCCTCCATCTCTCGTAATAATTTGGCGATATTGTCGGCATCACCGGCATTCTCGCCGGCGTAACGGGCCGAGCGAACCCCCGGCATTCCGTTCAGGGCCTTGACAATCAGGCCGGAATCATCGGCAATGGCCGGCAGACCCAGGGCCTTAGCGGTGAGCAAAGCCTTTTGGTAGGCGTTATCGTCAAAGGTGGCGCCGTCTTCGGCGGCCTCGGGGATGGGGCCGAAGTCATTGAGTGATTTTAAATCAATATTGTAAGGTTGCAGTATCTGTTGAAATTCTTTTACCTTCCCCTGGTTGCGGGTGGCAAGAACAATCATAATTTCCGGTGTTGACATGGTGTTGGTCCTATTTTTTATGGTTTTGGCTGATAAACGGTATTCCACAATATAATGTATCTCTATCTCTTTGACAATACTACATATTGCATATTAAGCCAAAAAAGTTTGCTTTTCCCGGCTCAACAAAGTATAATTAAAAGAAAGGAGGTGCGCTATGTTTTGGGATTTTTTTCTCTTCGTCATTATCGGGCCCCTGATTGCTTTTTTCATTTATTATCTTACCGAAGATCGGAAACGCGCCGATAAATATCGGGCCGAGAGGGATCGCTGCCACCTGATCTTTTAAGACCCGGTCTTCCCGGCCGGTTTTGCCTCACAGTCTCTAATTATTGTCTGTTCCATCGTCTCGCAGTCGCAAATCGCCGGAAATAACTTGGTGGATGCGGCCGGTGTTGTCTTTTATTCGCAATAAGCCATTCTCATCCGGCCCCAGAGATATACCGCACACCGGCATCCCGTCCGGCTTGAGCCAGGTGAGCTGTCTCCCGGCACTGGCGTCCCAGCGCCGCCAATCCCTTAGTATTGCCGCAAAGGCCCCACTCTCCAAGCGCTTCACTTCCCGCTCCACGGCTTCAGTAACGGCGGTAAGGATCAGCCCCCGGTCGTAGAAACGCTCTGCCGCCATCCGCATGGATACTCCCCGCCGGCCCATCTCCGCCGGAAAATCATCCGGCCCGCTGTTGACATTTAAGCCGATACCGATGATTACCGCTCGTCCTTTTTCAGATGCGGCTCCGCACTCGGTGAGGATGCCAGCCATTTTTTTACCCCGCCATAGAATGTCATTGGGCCATTTGAGTTCGGTTTCCAAAGCGGAGGTGGCAAAAATTGCCGTCCGCAGGGCGAGACCAGCGGTCAGGGTAATTTTCATCAAGTCACTCAAACCAAGACGGGGGCGGCTGATGATGGAGAAATAGAGACCCAGGCCGGGCGGAGACTGCCATTTCCGCCCCAGGCGGCCACGACCGGCGCTTTGGCTGTCAGCCGCTACCACCGTCCCCGGCGGCGCTCCTTCAGCAGACAGGTTCAGCGCGGTGGTGTTCGTGGAATTTAAGCGTTTGTAAATCAGGACTTGACGGCCGTTTATACCGCCCTCATCCCGAAGCTGCTCCCACATTGGCTCTGACTTTAATTCCGTCAAAAAAATATCCTCCAGCCGTATCCTCGACCGCTTGACTTTTCAGGTGCTTTACGATAAGTTACTTCATTTTTGTCTGGCCCCGCAGCGTGGACAGGCGGGATGTAACGGGAGATAAACATGCACATTAAGGCCTTAAAGGGATTTAAAGACATATTACCCCAGGAGGCGGCCCTCTGGCAACATATTGAAGGTCGGGCCCGGGATATTTTTCAGCGCTTCGGCTACCGCGAGATAAAAGTTCCTATTTTGGAAAAGACCGGGCTCTTTGCCCGTTCCATCGGTGAGACCACCGATATTGTCGAAAAGGAGATGTACAGCTTCGCGGATCGCAACGGCGAGTCTCTCACCATGCGGCCGGAGGGTACAGCCTCGGTACTACGTTCCTTTATTGAGCATAACCTGCATAGTGAACGGCCGTTACAGAAACTCTACACCATGGGCCCCATGTTTCGTCATGAGCGGCCTCAGAAAGGACGTCTGCGCCAGTTTCACCAGATGAGCGTTGAGGCCCTGGGCGTTGATCGGCCGGAGCTGGATGCCGAGATTATGGCCATGGCCTGGATGCTGCTGGTTGATTTGGGCTTAAAGGTCAGCCTGGAGATTAACTCCCTGGGCTGCCAAGAGTGCCGCCCTCTCTTTAATAAGGCACTGCTGAAATTTTTAGCCGACAGTAAAGGCGAATTATGCCCCGATTGTGAACGGCGGCAGGAGAAAAACCCCCTGCGGGTTCTGGATTGTAAAAACGCGAAATGCCAGGCCCATTACGTGAACGCGCCTGTCATTCTCGATTACCTGTGCTCGGACTGTGCGGCTCATTTTCAGGTTGTTGAAGATTGCCTGCGGGATTTAAATATTGATTACAAGGTTAATTCCTTCATGGTGCGGGGGCTTGATTATTATACCCGCACCACCTTTGAGCTGATTACCCATGACCTTGGGGCTCAAAGTGCTGTGGGGGCGGGTGGACGTTATGACGGCCTGATCGCTCAACTCGGCGGCCCGGCTCTGCCCGGCATCGGCTTTGCCCTGGGGATGGAGCGCCTCGTTCTACTCTTAACTGCCGACGGCGGTGAAGCGCCAGGGGATATTATCGATATATTCTTAGCCGCTCTGGGGCCGGCGGCCGGCCGTCGTGCCTTTGCCATGCTGCACGCCCTGCGTTTGCAAGGCCTGCGGGCGGTGATGGATTATACCAGCCGCAGCCTGAAAAGCCAGATGAAGCAGGCGGCCCGCTGCGGCAGCCGTTTCACGCTCATTATGGGCGACGATGAACTAAGCTCCGGCCGGGCAATGCTCCGTGATATGGCGAGCCATGAGCAGCGTGAAATTGAATTGTCCGCAGATCTCAGGGCCTGGAGTAAAGCGGTCGCTGAAATTATATCTTAAATATTTTATAGGAGACACCCGATGGAATCCATGGGGGAAATGAAGAGAAGTCATTATTGTAACGATCTGCGGGCCGCGAATGTTGATGAAGAGGTAATTCTCATGGGCTGGGTGCTGCGGCGGCGGGATCATGGCGGGGTTATATTTGTTGACCTGCGCGATCTGCACGGCCTCACCCAGGTGGTGTTTAATCCCGAGCATAGCGCTGCCGTTCACGCCAAGGCCCATGACCTGCGCAGTGAATGGGTGCTGGCCGTGCGCGGCAGGGTCTGTCTTCGCCCCGAGGGCATGACCAATGATAAACTGGCCACCGGTGCCATTGAGGTCATGGTGGACGAACTGCGGATTTTAAACACCTCCCCGACCCCACCCTTTCCTTTAGATGAGGAAACGGAGGTCTCCGAAAACCTGCGCCTTAAATACCGCTATCTCGATCTACGGCGGCCGGGGATGATTAATAATCTGATTATGCGTCACAAGGCGGCTCATGCCGTGCGCAATTATCTGAATGATAACAATTTTTTAGAGGTGGAAACCCCGGTGCTCACCCGCTCCACTCCGGAGGGGGCCAGGGATTATCTCGTCTCCAGCCGGGTTAATCCAGGAAAATTTTACGCCCTGCCGCAATCACCGCAACTCTTTAAACAACTTTTGATGGTCTCCGGGGTTGACCGCTATTACCAGGTCGTTAAATGTTTTCGGGACGAGGATCTACGGGCCGACCGCCAGCCGGAATTTACCCAGATTGATATGGAACTCTCCTTTGTTGATGAAGAGGATATTTACACCATAGCTGAGGGTTTGATGCGGATGTTGTTTAAGGCCACCATCGGCCAGGAGATCAGCACTCCCCTGCGGCGGATGACTTACGCCGAGGCCATGGAACGTTTTGGAACAGACAAACCGGATACCAGATTCGGCCTGGAGCTGGTCAACCTCACTGAGACCGTGCGGGACTGCGGTTTTAAGGTTTTCGCCTCGGTGGTCAAAAAGGGCGGCCTGGTGAAGAGTATAAACGCCAGGGGCTGCGCCGCCACCCTTTCGCGGAAAAATATTGACAATCTAACCGAGTATGTCGCCCAGTTCGGGGCCAGGGGGCTGGCCTGGGTTAAGATCAAGGAGGATGGCTCCTGGCAGTCTCCTATCGCTAAATTTTTCACCGCGGATGAAATGGCGGCCATGGCGACTGATCTCCAGGCCGCGCCCGGTGACATACTATTTTTTGTGGCCGACAGCCCCTCGGTGGTGCATCACGCCCTTTCCGAGCTGCGCCTGAAGCTGGGACGGATGCTGAACCTGATTGATGACAAGGTCTTTGATCTCCTCTGGGTCACCGATTTCCCGCTTTTAGAATACAATGATGATGAAAAACGCTACACGGCAGTTCATCACCCCTTTACCGCCCCCAATGAAGAGGATCTGGAATTTCTGGAATCAGAGCCGGGCCGGGTGCGGAGCCGGGCCTACGATATTGTCTTGAATGGTACTGAGATTGGCGGCGGCAGTATCCGTATTCATCAACAGGAGATTCAGAACCGGGCCTTCACGGCCTTGGGAATAACCCCGGAAGAGGCCGCGGATAAATTCAATTTTCTACTCCGCGCCCTGGAGATGGGGGCTCCGCCCCATGGTGGTATCGCCTTTGGCCTTGATCGGCTGATGATGATTTTAACCGGCAGTGAATCAATTCGTGACGTCATTGCCTTTCCTAAGACCCAGAAGGCTACCTGCCCCTTGACCGAGGCCCCCTCCACTGTGGCGAGAAAGCAGCTTACTGAATTGCATCTGCAGCCGGATTGGTAAAAAAATTCTCACATATTATCCAGCACGTCACGGACAAAGCGTACGAGGTCACAGCGTTGTACCGGCTTATGGATATAAAGTTTAATTCCCATCTCCAGGGCCTGTTTTTTGGAGATTATGGAGCTGTAACCAGTACAGAGAATAATGGGGAAATTCGGCCGCAGAGCCAGGAATTTTGCCGCCAGTTCGTGGCCGCTTATTTCCGGCATGGTCTGATCCGTGAGCAGGAGATCAAAGGCCTTTGGATCAGCGCTGAACAGTTTAAGGGCGGCGTTGCTGCTGGTGAGAGCCGTAACCTTGTATCCCTGTTTTTCGAGCAGGGCCTTTTGGAGTTCGGCAATCATCTTCTCATCATCCACCACCATAATACGCTCAGTCCCCATGGGTAGATCCGCTATTATGGGGGCGGTATCTCTCTCGTCGGCCGCGGGTAAAACCGGGAACAGGATGCGGAACTCGGAACCAACGCCCGGTTGACTTTGTACCCGGACTATGCCGCCCATGCTGCGGGCCAGGCCATAGACAATGGAGAGGCCGAGACCAGTGCCCTGGCCAACCTCCCGGGTCGTAAAATATGGCTCAAACATATGCTGCTTAGTGGCCTTGCTCATGCCACAGCCGTTGTCACGAACCAATAATTCCGCAAAGGGGCCAGGCCGTGCCTCGTCTTGAGCCCGCAAATCATTGGCACTCAACTGCCGACGGCAGAGTTGAATATCAACAACCCCCTTTTCATCATCTAAGGCCTTCAGGGCGTTAGTGCAGAGATTAACAACTATCTGATGAAGTTTGGTGGGATCACCATTAATCTTCCCGCAGTCACAATCAATCCTGGTGCGGATATTCACGCTGCTTGGCATGGAGCTGCGCAGTAATTTCAGGGCCTCTTCAATGATAAGATGTGGGGCTATGGGCTGCAGGTGCCCGATTTTTTTGTGACTGAAACTCAATATCTGTTCTACCATATCCCGGGCCCGGAGAGTGGCTGTTATAACTTCGTCAAGATACGAGGAGGACAGCCCCCTTGTCAGCGCCTCATCTTTAGCCAGCTCACTATATCCTAAGACCGCGGTCAGGATGTTGTTGAAATCATGGGCAATGCCGCCGGCCAGGGTTCCCATGGCCTCCATTTTATGGGCCTGGAACAACTCCTCTTCCAAACGTTTGCGTTCGGTAACATCAGTTATCACATAGACCAGATAATCCAGCTTGCCGTCTTCATCCGGCACCGCGGAGCTGCTGACCTCAAAGGTTTTGCGCAGGTGTTTATGGTAAATCTCGGCGCTGTGATCGCCGCCATCCGCCATTGTCCGGTCACCGGGGCAGTCTTTACAGGGGTAGTCTTTACCGCAGAATATTTCACAGGACTTACCTCGCAACTCATCCTCGGTGGTCTCGAAAAACCGGCAGGTACTGGCATTGGCCTGTATGATTTTCTTATCCTGATCCATTAAAATTACCATATCGTGGAGAGCGGCAAAGGTCTTGACCCATTTTTCCTTTACCGCCTTTAGTTCCCGTACCTTTTCCTCCAGTTTGGTGGCCACAATACCGGGATAACGGGACAGAAAGGCCTCCTGCTCGGCGGCCATCTGTTTCGGGCGCTCTGCCCCGGTACTTAGTCCATTAATAGCCTCTTCAAGCTGCTGCCAGAATTCGTGGGGGTTCAGGGGCTTGATAAGATAGGCGTCCGCCCCAAGGGAACGGGCCAGTTCACGTTCGTTATAACCAGTATAAACAGCAGAATAAAAGATAAAGTGGATATCACGCAAGACAGGATCATTCTTCATCCGCCGCAGGAGTTCAAAACCGTCCATCCGGGGCATAAGGGCATCTGAAATTACCAGATCGGGCTTACTCACAATCATCAGCTCCAGGGCCTGAATACCATCGCCAGCCTCCATAACCTGCCAGCCGTGATGCTCTAAGTTATAACGTAGTAAACGCCTGTCATCTCCCCGGTCTTCGACAATCAGGGTCTTCATATCTTCTCCTTCTGGATGATTTTTTTTATCTCCGTCATAACCCGCAGGGGGTCAACCGGCTTTTCGATATAGCCGTTACAGCCGGCCGCTAGAATTTTTTCCCGATCACCGCGCATGGCGTATGAAGTCATGGCGATAATGGGGGGATTTCCCTTATTTCCCTCAGGCTCAGAGGCCCTGATGCGGCGGGTGCTTTCCATACCGTCTATGCCGGGCAGCATAATATCCATTATAATCAGATCCAGCTTGGTGTCGGCGGCGATCTGCACCCCTTGTTCTCCATCTTCGGCGCTTAATATCTCGTAGTCTTCTCTCTGCAGGATATAGGTCATAAGCCGGAGGTTATCCGGGTTATCTTCTACAATTAATGCCTTTTTCATCCCTCCACCTCCATCGGCAGCAGCATGGTGAATGTTGTGCCCTGGTTATAAACACTTGTTAAGCTTATCTCTCCGCCTAAAACCTCCCGCGTCAGTTTAGCGGTGAGATAGAGCCCCAGGCCGGTACCGGGATACTCTCCGTCTCCAGCGGCATGAAGACGGACAAAGGGCTGAAAGAGACTATCTATATCCTCCCGACGGATGCCGATTCCGGTATCCGTCACCTCCAACCGCACCATTGCCCCGTCCTCAGGAGTTCCGGTAATGGTAATTGTGCCATGAACGGTAAATTTAACGGCGTTTGTCAGCAGATTCAGCAGGCATTGCAACAACCGCCGACGGTCGCCGCGCATGGCGATCGGCTGAATATCATGTTGTAATTCCAGGCCCTTATCCTGGGCTGATGAGCATATAGTATCCAGAGCCTCATCCACCAGTTCATCAAGTTTGAAATTCTCCACATATCCCTCCAGCTTACCGGCCTCTATCTTGGATATATCAATAATGTCATTAATCAGAGCCAGAAGGTGACGGCCGTTACGATGAATGGCGCTTAGGTTCAGCTTTTGCTCATCGTTCAGCGAGCCCAGCCACTCATCACGTAAAATAGCGGAGAAGCCGATAATGGAGTTCAGCGGTGTCCGCAATTCGTGACTGGTGGAGGCGATGAACAGCGATTTTAATTGATCCAGCTCCCGCAGTTTCTCGTTGGCTCCATTAAGATCCTTCACTGTTTCCTGTAGTTGGACTTGGGATTCCTCCAGTTCCCTGGTACGCTCCATGACCTTCTCCTCAAGGAG
>DRPV01000194.1 GCA_011330685.1 Desulfobacterales bacterium | reverse complement strand
TTGTATCAGCATCAATACTAAAAGAATAGATGTATGCGGGGTTAAACCACCCACTCCCGGTTGTTTGAGTAACCGTCAGGCTGTTGTCCTTACCCTGTATACCGGAAGCCATGGCAACCGGAGGTACGTGAACCGTGCTACCAACAGCATAATATTCGCCGTATTCAGCTCCACCGGCAGTATAAACTGTATCATCAAGCTTATGGACTTCTTCAAAAAAATGTGCCGAGCTATCCCATCCGTCCACAGAATAAAGCCCAACACCAAGAGACGGTGCGCTTGGCGATTTACCGTTTGGGTTAGGGCTCCAATAACTATGGTTTTGCAAAACAACTCCGTAATTAAACGTACCATCCTGGTTTGAATCAATTGCAAAGTCAGCCAGGCGAGGGAAGTAATAATCATTACCAGATGTAAAGTGACTATATCCGCTGAAGTTCGTATACAGAGCAAAGTTAATCTTATGCCCCGACCGAACCGCATTGATGCCGTAAACGTTGTATGTAGACTTATCCCCAACCACGTCCATCCAAGCAGTGCCATTAACACCGTCCGTACTCATTGCATCACTGCGGCTATGCCCAGCGGCAACCCAGGTGTGATCTTTAATCGTATAGGACGAAGCCAAGGCGCTGCCGCAGGCCCCAAGGATAAGGCCGGCCAATACAGCTGTTAATATAAAGGGATTTTTTTTCACTTTTTATCTCCTCATTTTTTTATCCAGCCGTTAATCTTAGTCGCAAAGCCAAATTCAATAAAACAGCATTTACTGTACATTTAAAAAATATCAATTGCGAGAGACACTAAGGATGAAGAGGCACAGACAAGTTTTTAAAGGGGCCAAGGCTAACCGCCGGACAAAAGGAACTCTAACCCGAATATACCATTACCTACGACTTTTAACTAAAAAAGTAGAAAAACACAATGTTTATTTTTCGTAATCTATTATTTGAATTTAGAAAAAATTACGGGGAGAATAGCAGAAATAAGGCACCAGGTAAATCGACATAATTTATCCTGAAATAACAAGCAATTACCTACCACAATGTATGGTTTGATAGATTTTCCAGTCTGTAGACAGCGGTTAGATGATGCTATCGTAAAAAATCGAAAGGTCTAATTCTGCCCCTAATGATTTCAAGGGGGGGGTACCTATGGTAAAATTGCCAAATATGGACTTTTTACCAGAGCATCATATATTAATTTTTGCCCTGCTCCTTTTACTGAGCGTTTTTTTTAAAAAATATTTGAGGCGCTGCCAGGTATTGCCTTTTTCATCCGTATAACAGACATTCCGCCATACCCAGGCGGGCAGGTGTAAATAATAATATGAGTTAACGGCGAGGCGAGCCAGCCGCTGAGAGCGGTATTTAAACGGGGCTTGAGCCGCGCCACTCTGCCCGACTGGAAATATTCCGGCCTTGATAATACGGCGGACATGCAGGCCGGCAGTAAACGAGCGGGAAAGAGCGGCCGGCAGGGGCATGTCCATGAGCCGGTGGGTCAGCTCAAGATAAACCAGCATCTGCCTTAAAATGCCGGCCTGTTTTCCACTCTCAAGCCAGATATCCCAGGCAATGTCATTCTCATATTTTTTGCTCAGACAGGCAAATTCCGCCAGTTGCTGCAACGATATCGCGGCGTGGATAAATTCACAATGCGGTACCAGGGCATGAAGCGCATTATGCCGCAGACGTTCAGTCGGCTTAAGGATTGTCGTTTGATGATTATTCAATAATGCCGTCTGCCTGTGCGCCCAGGCTGTTGCCGTGGAAAGCCCGCGGTTTGCCTGGCCATAAATCAATTTAAAATGAATTTCAACCCCGGCGGCGGCATCAGGTTTACAGTACATGGGCAGATGATGATGCCGGGCATCGGTGGGCAGGCCCTCTAAAGCCATGGCCGGGGCCGGAATTTCCCGATAACCAAGCCCGGTCAGTATCTCTATGGTTTTCGGCTTATGTTCCGGTGCCTGGAGAATATCAACATCAAGCATCATGCGGGCTCCCGGATCACCATAAAGGTCATCACAGAAAACCGCCGCCCCCTTCATCAACAGAGATTCTATCCCCTCTTTTTGAAAGGCTGGGATAAGCTCCTCAAGCATGGCGGTTATCCCCCTGTTCCGTTCAACATTCAGGCAGTAGAGGCTGTACAGATATTCTTCCAGCCCCTCCGGCAGCACAGCAAGGAGATCATCCTGCCGTAAACGGACATACAACAGCGGTGAGCAGAGGTGAAAATTAGCAAGATAAAGCAAAGCGCCCCAGTCGACCCGTTTATCCAGCGCTGAGCCGCGCAGCTTATTAACGGTTGTCCGGCTCTTCCAGGGCGAGAGCAACAGGACAAGCAGCAAATAAGGATTTTTAAAAGTTCCGGGATTCATAAAATATAAAATGTATATTCAGGGTGATATTTAAAAGCAGCAAACACCGGGGTTATGAAGATCAAGCCGCGGAGGTAACAGCAGATGACGCCGCTCAGCCATTACCCCTCCGAGCCGGATCGATCAGTGCTCGCAGACGCTTCACCGCCTGCCGCTGGCCGGGCTTCAGCCTGAGAACTTTACGGTAGGCGGCCGCGGCCTTATCCCTCTCCCCCTGCCGCTCATAGAGCCGGGCCAGCTTCAGACGCAGCCCGATATCGTCCGGCAAAAGGGAAATCCCCCGTTGCAGCACAGCGAGGGCCTTTACGGGCTGCTTCCGCCTCTGATAAAATCTAAAAGGGGCGTTAAAAAACCAGGCCCGCAATTTTGGCTCCCTTGCCGCCAGTTCCATGGCATGCCCATAGAGTTTATCCGCCTCTTTAATCCGGCCCCGGCTCGTCAGGAGTCCGGCCAGAACCATATATGGCCGCATGCGCTCCGGCAGTTTTGCCGCGATAGTCAACGGCGCGAACCCCGCCCTCATCAGAACGGGAATAATGGTCTTGGCCGCCTTGGGAGCCACCCCCATGGCCCGGCTGAAAACCTCAAACGCCTTTTTCCTCCTCCCAACTGTCAACAGCCATCTGCCATAATGTTCGTATCTCCGCGCGTTAGCCCGATCATGGCGAACCGCCAGAGCAAAAAAATGAGCCGCCTGCTCATTCCGCCCCTCTCCTGCCAGGAAGGAGGCAAACCCCTCCAGAAAAACAGGCATGACAGGATCAAGCCGAATGGCCTGCCGATACTGTTCCCCAGCCTCCTCATTCCAGCCCAACAGGGCAGCGGTATCGGCGCGGGCAAAATGATAGTACGATTGCAGCGGCATAAGGCGGGAAGCCCTTACTGCCCGGCCATACACCACCTTTAGTTCAGCCGCCGGGGTATCCCGGTTCCAGGTAACGGGGCCAGGCAGTGTATTATAGGCGAGCAAGCTGGAAATATTCCAGTAAAGGCTGGCGATAAGCAGCAGACCACTGACAACGGTGAGGGCCGCGATATACCAAAAGCCGCCGCCGGGCAAAGAGGATGCGGCTCCATGACCGTGAAACCGGGTATGCCCCCCGGACACCAGCAGGGCCAGAACAGTGAAAAAGGTCAGACCGACGGCTCCACTTGCCAGGTTATATTCAACCAGCATATGAAGAAGTTGAGCAAAAAGCCCGGCAGCCGCGGCAATAAAGAGATACCTCGCAAAGCGGTCACGCCGTTCCATGTACCCGGCATAAGCGCCGCGAACCGCACTATAGAAGAAGCACCCCAAAAACGTGAGGCCGATTAAGCCCAGGTCAGAGAAGGCTTCAAGATATTCATTATGGGGATGATAAAGGAAAGAACGGCCGCCAACAATAAACGATAAACTATAGGTGGGGAAAATATTGCCATAGGTACCAAGACCGGAGCCGGTTAGAAAATAATCTTTTATGAGCGGCAGGCCCTGCTTCCAGAAAGCGAAACGACCATCAATTATCTGATTAAAATCTTTGTTATTAAAGTCAAAACGGGAAAATATAGCCTCCAGACTGATGCCGCCTATCAAAAAAGCCATACATAGAAAAATGAGCAGCAGATAAACAGAGTAATATTGCCGCTCATGATATCGTTTCAACAAAAAAATCACAATAATACAGGCCAGAAAGACTGATATTATACCTCCCCGCGAGGTACTCAAAAAAACAGCCGCGACCATCAATACAGTCGCAAACCCGAGAAGCAACTGCAGATTACTCTGTGATTTATTGAAAAATACCGATAAACGCCGCCGAAGCGGCTCTCTGCCGGACAGAGAGGAGGAATAAAAAAAGCAGAAAGCCAAGGCAAGAGGGGCAAGCATCTCCATATAAGCGGCAAACTGGTTTCGATAGGCAAAAGAACCGACAAACTGACTGGCATTATCCGGGGGCAGTCGCAGCCAAAGCAACCTGCCATTCCCAAAGCCTTTTTGTAAAATAGCTTGCAGCGCGATAATTGCGCCGACAATAATAAGCAGCGAGACGACCTGACGGCAGCGTCTTCTATCCGTCAACAAAGAGCAGGCCAGGACATAGCAGGCCAAAAACGAGGTATAGTGGAAAATCTGGGTAAAAGTGGCCCGGCTGTTTATAGTCAGGGGCGCCCAGGTATCCAATGGCGCTATACCAGGCATCCCCGCTCGAATTTTATAGGCCGCCGGTGAGAGTATCTTCAAAATTCCCATGGGCAGGGGAATGGCTTGAAACAGAAGAAATCCCAACACCAGACAGAGAGGGATAAGGCCGGGCGGGCGGCATATTTTTTTGCGGCCCGGCAGTAAATGAGCCAGTGAATACAAAAAAAGACCGCCAAAAGAGGCGGCCTGAGTCAGCATCAGCGGCAGAGTGTCAACCGTTCCAAAGGCAAGAGGGCTGAAAATCAGCAAAAAGAGAAGCAGGTAATAACTGACTGTAATCATTTCAGGGGGCGCTTACCAAATTACTTAACCTGCAGACAGATATCTCTTCCATACTGCCACTTGTAATGGCCTGGATCCAAGCACTGGTGCAAATCATAAACCGGCTGGCGGGCCAGCAGAAGAATAACCGCGAGAGTAAACATGACGATGATGAATAGAGGAAATAGTTTCATAACCCCTCTCCGCCGCCTGATTTTTCACCCAATAGATACTGTATCCTTAAAGCTCTCGTCATACGGGCATTTATACATTTAACCGGCAATCATGTCAAATGCGCAAACCTGGCTCCTGGCGACACAAGGCCCTCCAGCTGACAGACAGCCGTACAGGTCTTTAAATTCATCACAACAAGGGCAGTGGAACAAAAGCCCACCAGCTTAACAGTAAAAAAAAAGGGGATTAGACCATAAGTCTAATCCCCTTTTAATACTATAATGGTGGAGCTAAGCGGGATCGAACCGCTGACCTCTTGAATGCCATTCAAGCGCTCTCCCAGCTGAGCTATAGCCCCACTCCTGATGTTTCTTTTAAGGCGGATATCTCCCGCAAAAAGAATTAAGATAGATACAATAACCTCAGGCTAAAGTCAAGAAAAATCTTAAAGCAGTCTACTTACTATTTTTCTTGCCAATGACGTGTCAGTTTGTTAGATAATTGGTAACCATTAAGTTGCACTCCATCTTCGTCCGTTTTGACCTCCTCACGTACAGGGAGTACAGACTCGGAGGTCAAAACAAACAAACTTGGAGCACATCTTAACGGTTACGGTTCCGAGTTTCGGGTAATTTGTTGCCTTGGCTGAGTAATTACGATAATTGATTAGTAACTGCTCAGTGGTGCGTCCGTTGTTCATTCAGACTCTGCGCCTCCCAAGTTAAGACTACCCCCTGAATAGTCTCCAAATATTCTTCTTTGAGGTAACAAACTCATGTTCTCCCCTTTCGACAAATTGTTTGGCTGGATGTCCAATGATCTGGCCATTGATCTTGGCACGGCTAACACCCTGGTATACGTAAAAGGCAAGGGTATTGTTCTTAGAGAGCCCTCAGTAGTTGCCGTCCGCCAGGATCTTCGCAGCAGCAAGGTGGTCGCCGTTGGCAAAGAAGCCAAGATGATGCTGGGCCGAACCCCTGGTAATATCAAGGCGATAAGACCCATAAAGGACGGGGTGATTGCCGATTTTGAGGTAACTGAGGCCATGCTTCGTTTTTTCATCAAAAAGGTACATAACCGGCGCACCCTGGTACATCCCCGAATTATAGTCAGTGTCCCTTCTGGAATTACCCAGGTAGAAAAAAGAGCGGTTAAGGAATCGGCCGAGTCAGCCGGAGCCCGTGAGGTATATCTGATAGAAGAACCCATGGCGGCGGCTATTGGTGCCGGTCTGCCCATTACCGAGCCCACCGCCAATATGATTGTCGATATAGGCGGCGGCACCACGGAGGTAGCTGTCATCTCGCTGGCGGGAATTGTCTATTCTAATTCGGTCCGGGTCGCGGGCGACAAAATGGACGATGCCATTCTCCATTATATAAAGCGGAAACACAACCTGGCCATCGGCGAGCACTCCGCCGAGGTAATCAAGACCACTCTCGCCGATATAATGCCGGAGGCCCCTCTTGAGACCATGGAGATAAAGGGCCGGGATCTGGTATCCGGTGTTCCCAAGACCCTCACCATTGATTCCGAAGAGGTAAAGGAGGCCATAACCGAACAGATTGACGCCATTGTTGAAGCGGTCAAGATGGCCCTGGAACTGACCCCACCCGAGCTCTCCGCCGATATAGTTGATCAGGGGATTATGCTCACCGGCGGCGGCGCCCTGCTCCGCAACTTTGACAAACGCCTTAATAAAGAAACCGGTCTGCCGATAATCATCGCCGAAGACCCGCTGTCCTCGGTTGTTCTCGGCTCCGGTAAGGCCCTGGAGAATATTGGGGTATTAAAGGATATTATGATTTCATGATAAGGCCCGGGGCATGAGGAGAAAAAAGAAGCCGTCCCAGCCCGTCAAGCTTGTTCTGATTATTGCTGTCCTGATCCCCCTGATCCTGTACGTGGCTCTAACCTCAATCGGCCGGCGGGAATTCAACATGCCGCACCGCCTGGCTTTAGAGGTCATGGGCCCGGTGCAGGGGACTTTTGCCAAGTCGATGTCTTTGGTTTCCGGTATATGGCGGCATTATATCAGCCTGACTAAAGTAGCAGTTGACAATGAACGGCTGCGGCGTGAAATAAATAAATATCGGCAAAAAAACGCCGAATTCCGGGAAGCTGCCGCTCTTAACGGCCAGTTGCAAAAACTCCTTGACCTCGACAAGCGTCTTAAACTGCCCACCGTCACGGCAAGAATTATCGGCCGGGATCCATCCCTGTGGTTTAAAACTTTAACAATTGACAAAGGCAGTACCTCAGGGATCAGTGCCGGAATGGCGGCAGTCACTCCGAATGGCGTCGCCGGTCAGGTGATTAACACATCGCCTCATTATGCCAAAATCATGGCAGCCACCGACCCTAATTCGGCCATTGATGCCATCATCCAGGACAACAGACTACAGGGCATCATAAAAGGAGATGGCCAAAATTACCGTCTGCGTTATGTTTTAAAAAACAGCCAGGTTACAGTTAACGATACGATCATTACCTCCGGATTAGGCGGGGTATTCCCCAAGGGGCTGGTAATCGGCACGGTATCGAATGTATTACGGGCTCGCCGGGGAATGTTTCTCCAGATCAAAGTAAAGCCCTCAGTCAATCTCCACCACCTGGAATATCTGACAATTATATTACGAGGCAAGCCGACACGTTAGCCCAAAAGGCCTGTTTATTTTATATCGCTTCGTAACTATCAGCCTTGACTGAACAGTTACAGTATTCTCTCTCCTATGCGTTTTATATTATTTTTATCTCTGGGCTGTCTGTTTATCGGCCTGCAAACCACCATCTTCCAGGCCCTGCCCAAATGGATAGGAGTGCCTGATCTCCTTTTTCTGCTCATCATCTTTATCGCCCTCCGTGCCTCCATCGCCCAGGGCGTACTGCTGATGATGATATGGGGTACCATTATGGGGGTATTATCAGGTTATTTTTCCGGTCTTTACACCATCGCCTATCTCCTGATTTTTGTTATTGTCAAGGCTCTCTCCATGGGATTGTCCATAGACGAAATCAACCACCAACCCCCCATCGTTGCCCTGAGCTATCTTCTGGCCAACGGGATTATTTATATCTTTTCTTCCATGCTGGCCAGCAGCAGTCTCACTCCATGGCTGTGGGGCGAAATTCTCCAGCGCCTGCTGATTATAACCATCCTGGTGATCCCCGCTCACAAGGTTTTCAGTCTCCTCTGGAATATAGGAATTAACAACAAAGATAACGGATTTCCCACCATATTCAGAAGTAAACAGGGAAACCGCCGTAGAACCGTCAGGCGTTGAAACGGATTACCTTGAAAAAATTCATCCCAACCTCATTTCGAGATAAGCATAAGCAGGATTTGAATCAGCGGACTGTTATCTCCAGAATTCACCGCATGGACGAGAGCGAGCTCCAGGCCCTGAAGCGCCGCACCAATATCGTTATTTTTATCATCCTGGCCCTCTTTGGAATCCTCGTTATCAGACTCTGGTTTCTCCAGATTCTGCGCGGCTCGCAATACCTTAAGATGTCAGAAAACAATCGCATACGCCTGCAGTGGCTGCCGGCGCCGCGCGGTAATATTCTCGACCGCAACGGCAGACCCTTAATCGTTAACCGCCCCTATTTTAACGTCACCTGGAACAAAGAGGATGCCCCTGATCCAGAGTTGATTATCCGAAAAATGGCCGCGATATTGAAGGTTAATGTCAGCGAAATTTTAAAACGCATAAGGGAGGCCGCTGATTACCCCCGCCATCTCCCCATCCTGCTCAAGGAGGATATTGACTGGCCCACCCTGGTCTATATTGAAAATCATCAATATGAGCTGCCCGGAATCCATATCGAAACCCTGCCCTCCAGAAAATACAATTTCGGCAATCTCGCCTCCCATCTCGTGGGCTATTTAGGCAAGATTAACGAGAAAGAGTTAAAGAAGTTTGGCGACAGCTACCTGCCCTCCGACCAGATCGGTAAAATGGGTATTGAACGGATATACGAAAAATTACTGCGGGGAGAAAAGGGCCGCCGCTATGTAGAGGTGGATGTCCACGGCTTTGAACAGCGGGAAATAATGGAACAGGATCCCCTGCCGGGCAAGGATCTAAAGCTGACCATTGACATTAATCTGCAGCAAACAGCAGAACGAGCCTTGCAGGGTAAGGCAGGGGCCGTGGTTATGATGGATGTAAACAGCGGCAGATTACTGGTTCTGGCCAGCTCCCCGCCCCTGCAATTACAGGAATTCATTGGCGGGATTTCAAGTAAAAACTGGAAGGCCATGCTCAATGACCCCCTGAAGCCCTTTATCAACAAGACCATCCAGGGGCAATACCCGCCAGGCTCCACCTACAAGATCATAACAGCCCTGGCGGGCCTCAGTGAGGGAGCCATTACCCCGGATACCATATTCAACTGCGCGGGCTCCATGCTGCTCTACGGCCGGCGCTATCATTGCTGGAAACGTTCCGGACACGGGGCGGTAAATTTAAAAAAGGCCCTGCGTGAATCATGCGATATATACTTTTATCATGTCGGGCTCAAGGTAGGGGTGAACAACCTGGCAAAATATGCCATCAGCATGGGGTTGGGCCGCAAGACAGGAATCAACATGCCAAATGAAAAGCCGGGTTTAGTTCCCACCAAGAGCTGGAAAATACGGCGTTATAAACAGGAATGGCAGGAGGGAGAAACCATGTCGGTGGCCATTGGTCAGGGATTTAATCTGGTAACTCCGCTCCAGATCTGTGAGATGACCGCCACCCTGGCCAATGGCGGCACCCGCTACCGGCCGCAGTTTGTGGAATCCGTCATAGATGCCGACGGCAAGGTTGTAAGAGGTTTCCGAGCCAAGATAGACGGTCACGCCCTGGGCAGTAAGCATTCTCTGGCTTTGATCCGGGCCGGTCTGGTGGCGGCGGTAAACGAAAAGCACGGCACCGGCAGCGTGGCAAAAATGAAATCAATCCTGGTGGGAGGGAAGACCGGCACCGCCCAGGTGGTGAGGCTGGCCCAATACCGCCATCTGCCGGCCAAGGATATCCCCTATAAATACCGGGATCATGCCTGGTTTACCTGCTTCGCGCCCGCCGGTAAACCACAGATTGCCATCACCGTCCTCGTTGAACACGGCCGCCATGGCGGTTCCGAGGCAGCGCCCATAGCCAAGGCCTTATTAGAGCAATATTTTAACGGGAAAGCGGCTAAGCATCCCACAGACAAATAACCCGCCATGTTCCGATTTGACCGCCGTTTGATCTTAAATTTTGACTGGATTCTTCTGCTTACCGTGTTAGCCGTAATCGGCATGGGGCTGGTTAACCTTTATTCTGCCACCACCAACGGCTATACCTCATCGCATATCTTCATAAAACAGATATATTTTTATATCATCGGATTAGGGTTGGTTGTCACAATTATAAGTGTGGATTACCGGGTGCTGATCAGTTGGAACTATGTATTTTACGGGGTAATTATCCTGCTTCTGATCATGGCCAAATTCTTCGGCAACAGCGCCGGCGGTGCCCAGCGCTGGATCAACCTGGGCTTTTTTAAACTCCAGCCCTCTGAACCTGCCAAACTCGCCATGGTTATCTGCCTCGCCAGTTATTATTATCGGAAGGACACCGGCAAGGGCTTCAGTTTAAGGGAACTGCTTGCCCCCGGTCTGCTGGCAGGTATCCCTTTTGTGCTTATTTTAAAACAGCCCGATCTCGGCACCGCCCTGATGATTGCCATGATCGCGGTCTCCATGACCCTCTTTGTCAAGCTGCGCTGGAGCACCTTAATCATCATCATTACAGCCTGTATGATTATTGCCCCGCTGGGCTGGAAGTTTGCCTTAAAACCATACCAGCAGCAACGCATAGAGACCTTTCTGCATCCAGAGGGCGACCCGTTAACCACCGGCTATCACATTATGCAGTCCAAGATAGCGGTAGGCTCGGGCCGGGCCTTTGGTAAGGGATTTCTGAAGGGCTCACAGGCCCACCTGGATTTCCTGCCCGAACATCATACGGATTTTGCCTTTTCAGTATGGGCGGAGGAGTTTGGCTTTGCCGGTTCGGTGTTTTTCCTGGCCTGTTACACCTTTATGCTGCTGCTTGGCCTGAACATCGCCCTCTCAGCCCGGGACAAATTCGGCGTTCTCCTGGCCTTTGGCATAGTGGCTCTCATCTTCTGGCAGGCCTTTATCAACCTGGCCATGATCTTAGGGCTGCTGCCGGTGGTGGGCATGCCTCTGCCTCTTTTCAGTTATGGCGGTTCCTCACTGTTAACCAATATGGCCGGACTCGGCATACTCTTCAATATCCGCATGCGGCGTTTTATGGTGCAAACCACCTGAGTTCCGCGCTATTCCACCTAAAACGTAAGCGATCAATTAACCTCACTCAAATTCAGGCCCCCTAACTGTAAGCGTTTCAGGGGCGCCGGCAGGCTGTTAAAAAATCACTTTTAAAATCATTTCTCTCCGGCATCCTTAAAACAGATCCCGGCCTCATCCTTGGCGGAGAGTACCGGGGCGGCGCCCTTAGCCAGGGGCCAGGCTATTGACAAATCCGGGTCATTCCATAAAATACAGCGTTCATACTCCGGGGCATAAAACGAGGTGCATTTATAGACGAACTCGGCATAATCACTCATCACGTAAAATCCGTGGGCAAAACCGGGCGGCACCCAGAGCATCCGCTTGTTCTCGCTGCTCAAAACCTCGCCCACCCATTTACCGTATGTGGGCGATCCCCGTCTGATATCCACCGCCACGTCAAAGACCTCGCCGCTGATTACCCGTACCAGCTTGCCCTGGGGCTGCCTGATCTGATAATGCAGCCCGCGCAGAATCCCCCGGCCGGAGCTGCTGTGATTATCCTGAACAAAGGGCAGATCAATACCGGCGGCAGCAAATTTATCGGCCCGCCAGGTTTCCATAAAGAAACCGCGATGATCACCAAAGACCTGCGGCTCGATTAACACTACATCGGGAATTTTGGTAGGTACAAAGTTCATTTCCGGGCCTCTTCTTCAACAATCTGCAGGAGATAACGGCCATACCCGTTCTTGCTCAGGGCCTCGGCCAGGCGGGATAACTGCGCCAGATTAATATAGCACATCCGATAGGCAATTTCCTCAAGACAGGCCAGTTTCAACCCCTGCCGATCCTCAACTACCTTGATGAAATTTCCGGCATCTAAGAGCGAGGCGTGGGTACCGGTATCCAACCAGGCCGTGCCCCGGCCCAGGCGCTCAACCCGCAATTGCCCCCGGCGCAGATAGACGTTATTAACATCGGTTATCTCCAGCTCTCCACGGGCGGAGGGTTTAATCCCCCGGGCAATGGAAACCACATCATTATCATAGAAATACAAGCCGGTGACGGCGTAATTTGACTTTGGCCGCTGCGGTTTTTCCTCAATGGAAATTGCCCGGCCCGTGTTGTCAAAACTGACAACCCCGTAACGCTTAGGATCACGGACATAATAGCCGAAAACCGTGGCTCCTTCACTCAAACAGGCATTTTTCTGCAGGATATCCGAGAAGCCCTCGCCATAAAAGATATTATCGCCCAGGATGAGACATACCGTGTCAGAACCGATAAAATCCGCCCCGATGATAAAGGCCTGGGCCAACCCCTCAGGCCGGGGCTGAATGGCGTAAGTAATGTTGATGCCCCACTGGGTGCCATCACCCAGCAGACGCCTGAATTGTTCGTTATCCTCCGGGGTGGTAATCAGTAGAATATCCCTGATCCCGGCCAGCATCTGAATAGCGAGCGGGTAATAAATCATCGGTTTATCATAAATCGGCATCAACTGCTTGCTCACCGATTTAGTAAGCGGGTAAAGGCGGGTTCCGGAACCACCCGCCAGGATAATTCCCTTCATTTATTCTTCCTTTTATGTTTAAAAATGAGTAACCATTCAGCTGCACTCCATCTTCGCCCGTTTTACCCTCCTCACGTACAGGGAGTACAGACTCGGAGGTCAAAACGAACAAACCTGGAGCACATCTGAACGGTTACGGTTTCTAGTTTCGGGTAATTTATTGCCCCTGCTGAATATAGTTACAAAAATGGTTCTGAACAATAATTACCGCTCAAAATCAACATTATATTTGGGAGGGAAAATCATCAAAATTCTAATTTCCCAATTCGCCCCGCATAGTATATAATAATTACGCTTAGATAAACTACTTTTTCAGGAAGAAACAATATGAGACGATTATTCGGCACCGATGGGGTACGGGGGACAGCCAATATCTACCCCATGACCAGCGAAATTTCCATGCAGATCGGCCGGGCCATTGCCTTTCTGGTCAGAGATCAGCGCCATGGCCACCGCATTGTCATCGGCAAAGACACCAGGATCTCCGGCTATATGATTGAAAACGCCCTGGCCTCCGGGATCTGCTCCATGGGGGTTGATGTCCTGCTGGTGGGGCCGCTGCCCACCCCCGGAATCGCCTTTATCACTCACTCCATGCGGGCCGATGCCGGGGTAGTAATTTCCGCCTCTCATAATCCATTTCAGGATAACGGCATCAAGATATTCTCCCGAAGCGGCTTTAAGCTCCCTGATGACAAAGAGGCCGATATTGAAGATCTGATTTTCTCCCAGAAAATGGCCGCTCTGCGCCCGGTAGCCGATGAAATAGGTAAGGCCAGCCGTTTAGATGACGCCAGGGGCCGGTATATCGTATTTTTAAAGAACACCTTCCCCTCAAAATACACCCTGGACGACTTTCATATCGTCCTGGATTGCGCCCACGGGGCCACCTACGGTGTGGCTCCCCATGTTTTCTCCGAACTGGGGGCCAAGGTAACCGCCATAGGCGTCCACCCGGACGGCAAGAATATCAATGACCAGTGCGGCGCCCTGCATCCGGAACGGGTAGCGGAGAAGGTTAAAAAATTAGGCGCCGACATCGGCATCGCCTTAGATGGTGACGGCGACCGCCTCATAGTGGTTGATGAAGGCGGCCAAGTGGTGGATGGCGACCATATAATGGCAATCTGCGCCGCCGAACTAATGGCCGTGAGAAAGCTGAAAAAGAAGACCCTGGTGGCCACGGTGATGAGCAATATGGGGCTCGAAGCCGCCATGCGGGGAATAGGCGTCAATCTCGTCCGTACCCCGGTGGGCGACCGCTATGTAGTGGAGGAGATGCGGAACCGGGGCTACAGTTTTGGCGGCGAACAGTCCGGCCACTTGATTTTCCTGGAACATTCCACCACCGGCGACGGTATTCTCGCTGCTCTCCAGCTCATGGCCATCATGAAAAAACGCAGCAAACCTTTATCGGAATTGGCCAAAATCATGGAGGCATTCCCCCAGACCCTGACCAATGTCCGCACCGCCAAACGCCTCGATCTGGCCTTAGTACCCGGCCTCCAGCCCGCCATAAAAAAAATGGAAAAACACCTCGGAAACGATGGCCGCATCCTCATCCGTCTCTCCGGCACAGAGCCTGTGGTACGGGTGATGTTAGAGGGCCGTGACCAGAACCTCATCAACGAAATGGGTAAGGAACTCTGCGCCATTATAGCTAAGGCCGACGGCCAATAAGAAAAAAACGCCCCACAGCCCCCAACATTCACACATACCCATTACTGAACGCTTTTGTCCTCTACCCTCTGAATTTT
>DRPV01000193.1 GCA_011330685.1 Desulfobacterales bacterium | reverse complement strand
GCCTGCTCGGAAGCAGCAGAAAAAGAGACGCCTTCTTTGCCACCCTGGGCAAAGAAGGCGTAGATGAAAGCACACTCTCCCGTATCCACGTCCCCGTGGGCCTCGACATCGGCGCCGAGACACCGGCCGAGATCGCCGTCTCCATAATGGCCCAACTCATCGCTGGCCAGCGGAAGAGGTAGGGGCTAAGATGGCGCGCTGGCCCGGATTCCTCTGTGTTGTTTATCCTCGGTTCAGCACGCCTGGATAACCGGGGGCCTGCCATGTCGCACCGAATAGCATTTACGTCGTTTGCTAGAGAGGTCGGTGCTCGCCTCTGTTATTTCAGAGAGGTGGGTTCGATGTTGTTTTTTACAACCGTAATCACCACGTGGTCAACAAAACGGGTGTTCAGGCGGCCATCGACTTTCTCATCGATAACGATCTGGAACATTTGGACGCCGGGAGCCCTTGGCACCCACTTGAAACTGAACTCCTCCGGGGCAATGGGCTGGCTCTTCCAGGGGATGGGCAGGATATATTTTGGAACCCATTTAGTGCCATTGAACCACTGGCTGCCATAGGTCCCACTCTTCCCCAGCCAGTATTCGCCGGTCACTCCTTCGTCATCCCCGGCATCAACGTTCACCTTGATGGTCACGGGTTCGCCCACCTTCACGATAATGGGTGTGTCATGGCCGTTTGCCTCAATATCCACCTTGGCAGGGAAGCCGACAGTTGAGTTGATTCTGATTGATCCATACAGGGCCGGATTCTTCCCTTCACAGCAGATTTAATCGGGTCTGCTTCCGGTTTTTTGGTATTGTGTCACCAGATTTATGTCAGATTTATGTCACCAGATTTATGGTGTCACCAGATTTATGTCTGTCACCAGATTTATGTCCCTGGTTCCGTTCCCGTTTACCGATCAAACGTCAATCAAAAAGCGGCCGGCCGTGGTGGTCAGCTCCGAGGAATATAACAGTGGACGGCCTGATATTATCATTATGGCTGTAACGAGCCGCCTGCATCAGGTGAACAGGCTGGGGGAGCAGCTGATCACCAACTGGCAGGATGCCGGGTTGCTCAAGCCGTCCGTCTTTAAGCCCATTCTTGCCACTATAGAGAATACGCTCGTTCTGAGAAAACTCGGCAGTCTTCACCGGGAAGACCGCCACACCCTGGAGCAGATCCTGGAAGATATTCTTGGAAAATCATAACCGGGTACTTCATGTCAAGTGGCGCTGACGCGCTTTGGATATGAACTCCCGCCCACCCTTACGCGCCAAATTCGGTGTTCATGCCAGGGTGCATTGTACCGCTCCCTGTCCGTCACACTGTTTGCGATTAAAGAAAAAAACCGCAAACAGTGCGCCGGCCAGTCCGCTCGCATAAGGCAATTATGTTAAATGGCTTTGCTGTATTCGGGGATTGCGGTTGGTGGGAACGGTGGTGCTTGTGCCGACTACGTGCCGGTGGCGGGGCCATTTACACATAACAGCACCTTATGCGACAGTGCGCCGGGGTACGCTCAAGGTTCGGTGGTTATTCCGGCTCCTGCCCCTGATTTCCCGCTGGAGCGGGACAAAAACGGAAAATAAATCCGTCCCCTTTTTCTCCTCCTGGGGTACGCCCTGGGCTGGCAGGTATTGCTGGCGGCTGCCCTTGGTTTGCCGCCGGTGGCGGAAGGAGAGTCAAAAGTAGACTTGACCCCTTTCATAGAGAAATTTTGTATAATTCAGGGGATACCTGGGAAAGAATAGGTACAGCAATTCCCGAGATGGGCGCAAACCCTGTAATAGCGCCAAATCGGGAAGGCTGGTTTCGTAAACTTTTGGCCGTATCAGTTTGGTTTTGTTTATAATTTTTTTCTGAAACCCTCATTTTTTGCTTGACAGATCCGCGAGGGCGGGTTGCGATTTTTACTTGTAATATCAATAGGTTATAAGGAGATCGCAATGTCAAAGCTCGAAAAAATACTTCGTGCCCGGCAAAAAGCTGGAAAAACTTTTCGTAAAATCAAAATGCGCTGTCATCTCAATGCCGATATCCTCTATGCACGCATACGGGAAGAGTTCGACAAGGTCAAGGATCATCGGGCCAGTAATGCCAGTATTTCTCTGTCCGATGCCCTGATGTCGGCGTTTGCCATGTTCTGCCTCAAAGATCCGTCTCTGTTGGCGTTCGAGAGGCGGAGGCAGGATGATCCCGACAGTCTGCATGAGATGTTCAGCATCAAGAACATTCCCAGTGACAGCCAAATGCGGACTATCCTGGACCCTGTGTCGGCCAGAAACCTGCGTCGTCCCTTCAAAGTCATCTTTGCCCAGTTACAGCGGGGTAAGGTGTTGGAGAAAATGACCTGGCTGGCCTGAGTTCCAATACGCCCCATATTCGGGAGTTGCAGCGTCACGATCTCCGTTTCATTCTCGGGGCCAAACAGGATGACCACCAATATCTTTTTCAACTGGTTGACGAGGCGGTGGAAGCGGGGAGAACGACGGAATTCCAGGTCGAGGATTCGCAAAAACCAGGGTTGCATCACTGTTTCCGTTTTCTCAACAATGTTCCCCTGAACAAAGCCAGTGAGGGTGAGTTGACCGTCAATTTCCTTGAATACTGGGAGGCCGATGACGAGGGGAATGTGAGACAGCGGTTCAGTTGGGTGACCGATCTCGAGGTGAGCCGTGAGAACGCCTATGACATCATGCGT
>DRPV01000192.1 GCA_011330685.1 Desulfobacterales bacterium | reverse complement strand
TCAGCAGCTTCGCGGGCGGCCGGAGCGGTCTGCGGGGCCGCTGTGTGCAGCCCTGCCGCCGTCGTTATAGCTGGCGCAATGACGGGCGTAAGAAGTCGGGCGGTTATCTCTTTTCCATGAACGATCTCTGCGGCCTGCCTTTGGTCGATGATTTGCGGCGGGCCGGGGTACGTTCCCTGAAGATTGAAGGCCGGATGCGGAACCGCCAGTATGTGGAGCAGGTGGTGGGGGCCTACCGCCTAATCCTGGATCATCCCGCTGAGCCGGATGCCATGGCTGAGGCGGAAATTATGCTGGCCTCGGCCATGGGCCGTAAATCAAGTCCGGGCTATTTTGAACTCCAGGCCCAGGGTGATGATGCGCTTATAAGCCCGCAGCATTCGGGTAATATCGGCCTTTTTGTGGGCACGGTGGCTGGTGGTTTGCGGGCCGGGCGGGGCGAAATTAAGCTCAAGGTACCACTCGCCTCTGGCGACCGCCTGCGGGTGCATCAGGAAAAGAGCGGTGAGCGTCTGTCCTGGACGCTGGAGAATATGCGGGCGGCGGGCCGGGAGATCAGCCGCGGGGCGGGCGGCGCCAGGGTTTCTATGCCTCTGCCCTCCGGTACCAGGCCGGGAGACTGCGTTTATAAGGTGGATACCAGAGATTCCAGAACCAAGGCCAGGCGTGGTTCTATTCGTTCCGCTCAGTTTCAGGCCATAGTCAGGAAAATTCAGGCTGACCCCGCCGTTGACAATTTATGCCGTAGTCTTGGCCTGACCGGCAAGGCCATGAAGATACCGCGCCTTGAGGTTAAGGAGAAGGCACGGGGCAAAAAAGGACAAGGCGGCCGGCTGGCGGGGAAAAGCCACTATCAGCCCCTGCCGTGGTGGCTGAAGGTTGATGACCTGATGATCCTGCGCAAGATAACAGATCTCGCCCCTGACCGCCTGGTTGTGGTTCTTTCACCGGTGTCTTTGCGGCAGTTTAAGCGCCAGGGCCTAAGCGGCCCCCTGCGCCGGGGTATGTTATGGGCTTTGCCGCCGGTAATCGTCGAGGAGGATCTGCCGTTTTTTACCCAGGCAGTACTCTTTCTGGCCCGCCATGATTTTATGGACTGGCAGATTGGTCATATCTCTCAAAAGCTGATATTCCAGGAGGCGGCCGTTAAATTGGCCGCCCAGGGCCGTCCTGTCAGGGGCAGACGCCGCCGCCCGCCGTCCATGAAGATTCGTTCGTTTCGGCTCTATGGACACTATAGTTTAAATATCATGAATACGTTCGCCCTGCGTGAGGCGGCCGCCCTGGGCATTCGTCAGCCGCAGATATCCCTGGAATCTGATATGGAGATGTGCGCCAGACTGGGACATCTGGCGCGTGAGATAGCGGCAGGGATAACGGTCTACGCCTACCCCCCGCTTTTTACCGCCCGTCCGCGGCCCAGTTATTTCAAATATGATAAGCCCTTTGTCAGTCCCAGGGATGAGCAGTTTGTCCTACGTCTTAATAATAACCTCACCCAGGCCGTACCGCTGATGCCATTCTCTATTTTAACGGCTGGCCCGGAACTCAAGAAGGCTGGTCTCAATTATATGGTGGTGGATATTTCAGGTATAAAGGCCAGCAGCAGGGAACTTGCCCTGCTGCGGAGGCAGCTTGACGCAGGCAATCATCATCGTCAGACAAAACTCAGCACTTTTAATTATCGGCTGACTCTGCAATAATAAATTTGCAAACCATCCAGGTTTGCTAATCTCATGAGGCTCAGGAAAAGCCCGAGGACGACGAACAGCCGCCGGAAAAGGCCCCGCTGGGAATGGAACCGGCCGAGTGAGATGATAACTTAAGGCTGGCCGCTGATATGGTCTTTCTCACCAGATTACTACCGCATTTCCGGCAGCTGATTTCAGACGCGTCGTGTTTTGAGATGATAATCTGTTCAAAAACAGCCCCGCATTTCCGGCATTTATATTCATAAATCGGCATGGTTTTTTTCCTCCATTAATTGTCCTGATTTGTGGTTACAGCTCTTGTTTATGTACCACCAGAGGGTGGCGATTAGAACGGCTCCGCTTGTGTCGGCCATAATGTCAGCCAGGCTGGCATCCCGCAAGGGGACGAAAATCTGGTGGAATTCGTCACTTGTGCCATAGGCCGCGCAGAAGAGAATGGTCAGACCGGCAATGGCTGCCGGCCTCAGTGAGCGGCTGGCCGGGTGCAAACCGAATAACACAGATGCAGCAAGGGTGCCATATTCGAGGGCGTGGTATAATTTATCAATATTGGCTATATCCGGCAGGTTAAGGCTGTCCCCTGTCTGGCTTGACATTATAAAGATAGCGGTCATCATTACCAGCATAGGTAAAAAACGGATTAGTTTAAGGTCACGCTGCCAGGTATGGGTCATGGTTTATATTTGTTGTGTTTCGTTGCGCCCTGGTGATCGGGCATGTCTAAGTCACAATGAAAGAATATACAGAAAATAAAACCCAAATGTAAACATTTTTGCTGATAAGTAAAGGGCAGTAATTAAAAATGGAGTGAGCAAAATGGCAACTGTTTTGGCGCTGAACGGTAGTCCTCGAAGGGGTGGAAATACCGAGGTTCTTCTTCGGGAAGTGGCTGAAGGTGTGCGGCAGGCCGGCGGGGAGATTGAAATTATAGGGCTGAGTAGTTTAACGATGAGTCCCTGTATTGCCTGCGGTGGTTGTACCAAGACTGGAAAATGTGTAATCAATGATGATATGCAGGGCCTCTACGATAAAGTTCAGGCGGCAAAACAGATAATTATTGCCTCGCCCATTTATTTTTACGCCCTTTCGGCTCAGACCAAAATTTTTATTGATCGCTTGCAGGCCATGTGGTCTCGTAAACAATTACTACGGGCGGCAAAAAAATGGCATCCAGATCCGTTTAATAAAGGCTATCTGGTATCGGTGGCGGCTACCAGAGGCCCTCGGATATTCGAGGGGGCTGTTCTCTGCGCCCGTTATGCCTATGATGCCCTGGGGCTTGAATACGGAGGTGAATTTTTAGCCCGCGGATTTGACGGCCGCGGCGAGGTTGGCAAAGATGATAAAAAGTTGAGACAGGCAGTGGAATTCGGCATAAATATTGTTTCACGACAAACTTCAGCTTGACAAAAGTGTCTCTATAGCTTATTTATTGCTTCTCATATCTCAATGGCCCCTTCGTCTAGCGGTTAGGACGTCGGCCTCTCACGCCGGTAACACGAGTTCGATTCTCGTAGGGGTCACCATGATAAATTCAAGCACCTGTCCATTTAATGGACAGGTGCTTTTTTTGTGCCTTTAAAAAAGAAACTGGGCATTTGGAAATTTTCCAAATGCCCCTGCTGTCTGAAGGTGGGGAACCACTCTTTACCCCAATAAAAACATCAATAGCATCCTTATCATGTGTTTGTTCCTGCTTCAATGATTTGGCGCAGCCTTTTTGTTATAATTGATGCTCGGTCTTGACTCGCCTGGTCTGGTGGAAGATGGCATGGTATGGCCTCCATAAATGCACTATCCTGATTAAGGAAACCAAATTTCTCGGCCAAATATTTTTTTAGATCGTCATTTTCGTTGTAAATTTCATCAAGAATTTCAGGACGTCCATCAATGACCGCAATCATGTCCTCAAGATCATGACTGCCATAATAATCGCTGTTGCCTCGAGTTAAAAATGCCTCCATCTTCGTCGCCAGAAAATAGGGTGCTGTTATCATGTTAACCTTGAGGTTCTTTTGGATCTCTATACGTTTGGCTTTAACAAGTGCAGGGGTATACCATTTGTTCGAGAATCCTAAAATATCCGTTTTTGTCGGCATTACATCTAAAATTATATCCTCGGCTATCCATCGACAAATGGGCACGTCTTCTGTCAATGTTTGATGGAAGCCTATTTTTCTTAATTCTGTTTCAAATTCATATAATTCTGACCTTGATACCACTTCTATAATAACATCCACATCAATTGTGGGTCTGACCGCGGGGGCCGCCGGGTCTGTAATAAGGAGGCCGGTGGCGCATCCGCCAATAAAAACCATCTTATCACATAGTTCTCCCAACCGACGTGCTGCCGCTATCATGATGTGCAAGTTTGGATTTAAGATTCTTGGCATTTGGTCAGCCTTTTTTGTAATTTATTAATGGCGATTTTGCGTTCTCTGGCCCGGCCGCCGCGAATAGCATCCACTAAGGCAAGTAATTCGTATAATTGCCGGTCTTGCTGGGCGGCTTTGGGCACAGAACGATATAGGGGAGTAAACTCTTCCCCCCTGCTGTTTCCTTCAGGATCCGGCCAGACTAATGGCAACTCTGAGGTGTTAACAAATTCTTTATCCAAGGGGGGGGCAGAAAAACCGGTAGCCATGCCTCTGGTGATCCCCCCTCTTGCAGGGGGAAAGGCGTATTTTATGCCGTGAACTAAAAACTCTGCAAGTGACTGCTTAACCGGTTGTGCCGGTGCAGTCGGGCTTTTAATAACAAGGCTGGATGCAAATAACCTTTTGACTCCAGCATGGATTTCTGCCGGGCTCATGGCCAACTCGTATGCCAACTTCGAGTATGTCCATTTATTCTTGCCGACGGCAACCATCTTCAGGGCAATAACAATATCTTGTGGTTTTAAAGTCATGTATATATGCTATTCGCGATTTGCGAATAATGCAAGGATTTTTCGAGTTATTTAAACCGAAGTTAGAGCATCATAATGTTTGAGAAAGTTTCCTGAATGTTTCTAAGGTATGAAACCTCTATATTAAGATGATAATACAGATAGATAGGTTGTTTGTTTCCTCCTTGCCTGCTTCTTTAGGTTAACGGCATTAACAAAAATCTTGCATTACCTCTCAAGGTGATATATTTTATGTGCAGATATTCGATTACGAACAACACCCCCAACGCATCCCGTAAGATCTGCGCACCATTGGGGGTTACTTTTTTTATGGGGGGTAGGTTTTGCAATTTACCACGCCCCCTAAATCGTTTGAAGAGCAGATCGACATCCTTGTTGATCGTGGCATGGTGATAAATGACCGTAACCGTGCCAAACGCTATCTGTCCCACCTTAATTATTATCGTTTAGCGGCCTATTGGCTGCCTTACGAAGAAGACCATCTCACCCACCGATTCAAACCAGGCACTAACTTCGACCTTGTTGTCGACCACTATGTATTTGATTGTGGTCTGCGCCTTTTGGTTATGGATGCCATTGAGCGCATTGAGGTCTCCATAAGGACACAATGGGCCTATCATCTTTCCCACGCCTATGGGCCGCATGCCCACATTCAGCCCCAGTTGTTCAAGATAAAGTGACACGTAATCTTTTGGGTATCACCAGGACAAAGGTATTGGTGGTCATAAATCAGAACAAATGAAGGCTCAATACAATACCAAAATAGAAATTTTTGCCCCTCCAAAATCAGTAGTGTCCGGTTAGGAAATTGCATCTAATTAAATCCGGGTAATAGGACTGTCTTCTACGCTAAGGAGTGAAAAATTCTTTGATTTTCTAAGCTCGCTACGCAAAAATTGCTAAACTCGTTCGTTCCTCACTCAGACAGACG
>DRPV01000191.1 GCA_011330685.1 Desulfobacterales bacterium | reverse complement strand
CGGGATTACGCCCTGTTAGACGGGGAATCGGCTGAGACGGCCCAGGCCATTGCCGAGCATTATATGCCGGTACGGGCCGACAGCCCTCTGCCTGTCAGTCTGGCCGGGGCCGTGGTCAGCATGGCCGACCGTCTCGATACCCTGGCCGGCTGCTTTGGAATCGGTCAGCGGCCTTCAGGGACCACCGACCCCTTTGGCCTTCGGCGTCAGGCCCTGGGGCTTATTCATATTATCCTGCAGCGTAATCTGTCCCTGCCCCTCATCGACTGCCTGAATGAGGCCCTGCGGCTCTACGGTGATAAATTAACGGTTGAACCAGCTGAGGCCCAGGCTCAGGCCCTTGATTTTATTAAGGGCCGTTTTGTGAATGATCAGAACCGTCAAGGCCGGGCGGCGGAGGCTGTTCTGGCCGCGGTTTCAGTATCGTTTGCGGATATTGTTGACTGTCAGTGTCGTCTGGAGGCGCTAATTGCCATCAGCCGCGAGGACAGCTTCGCGCTCCTGGTCGGTTCCTTTAAGCGGGTCATGAATATTATTAAGGGGCATGAGGCGGCAGAGGTAAATTCTGAACTCTTTGAGACGGCGGCGGAGGAGGATTTATATCATCGTCTGCAAGAGGTAAACGCCCTGGCTTTGCCTCTTTTGCGGGAGCAAAAATATACTGAGGCCATGAATATTATTCTCAAGATGAAGGAACCGGTGGACGTGTTTTTTGATAAAGTCATGGTGATGACCGATGATCCCGCTGTCCGTAATAACCGTCTCCACCTGCTGACGGCCATTGCCGAACTTTTTTTGCGGGTGGGTGATTTTTCAAAGATGACCGCGGCGGTCGATAAATCTTAAGACCTGCTCCCGCTCTCCCTGAACCGGGCGGCTAAAGGTCTATCATAATATTTACGGCGGAGGAATGTTATGTCTGATAACAGTTCCAAATTACTCCTCATTGGTTCCAAAGTCAGGATTGTCAATTTACCCATCAAGGAGGTCAGCCTTCTGGCCGAGGGCAGTCTGCCGGCCTATGGCTATAATCCTGGTGATTTTATTGAACTTCTGGCTGGGCCGGTGAAGGTCGAGAAGGGCCGCCTTGAGCAGTGCCGGGCCTGGTTATCCGGTTATATAGCCTCCCTTGAAAAAAGCCCGGTGATTAATGCCGTCAGCTACGGGGAGCCGAAGGAAATTTATCAGATATTCCGTCAGCGGGCCGCTGACAAGGACACGGGGCATGGCTGGTTCATGTTCCAGCAAATCCTGCCCTCCGAGGGGCGCATTCCAGAATGTAATCAGCTTGAACTCGCAAAGCATGAGGCGGTTCTGAGTGGTAATACCGGGATTGTCGTCATTGATGATTCCGGCCGTCCACCATGTCTGGCCGCTGAGCTTTTAACCCGTAATGATAAGCCCTGGGTCATCGCCATGGGGATCAGCGCCGCTCATTGGCAGGATTGGGCGCTGCGATTCAAGACGGATTTTCATCTCCTGTGCCGTCTCGCTGATCTTGAGACTACCAGGATGGAAATGGATTCCTCGGTGAACTGGGAATCTATTGTGGCCATGGCCATCAAGGCCTTAAAATCTCCTGAAGTAGGACTGTGGGACTCTGCGGCCAGCCGTTTTTGCTGCCATATTATAGTGGAGATGTATCCCCACGGTATTCTTTATCTGGGCCCGAACGGCTATTATTTCCGCCATCGGCCGGGCAGTCTGCCCGAAAAAAGCTCCCCCCGCTACAAGGGCTCTACTCCCTGTTACGACACCTTGCTCACCTCCATGCTGGTCAGGGATTGTCTGGAGTCCAACAGCCCGCCTTTCTGCCGTAATTATTTCTACGATTTTTCATGTCGAGTACTGGCTAACTGGCATCTTCTCTATGAGCAGGGATATTCCTTTGCCAACGGTCTCCATCTGCCCCGCCTGGATTTTTCGGCTTCGTTTCAAAATGGCCGGCCATGTTCTAATGCCGATCTGCTGACTGACCCTTATTTTATTGAACTGGATCATAAGGGGCTGGATTTTGACGGGAATCTCGAGAAGGTTGCCTGTCAGGCCTGGGATGCCGATAAAAAGAAGGCCTTGCGGGTTCTTTTTCCCTTTAAATCCGCCTATGCCGTTGAACTGGCCGGACAGGCGCAGGCGCCGTCCCAGGCCTTGACGGTAATTTGTGAGGTCTTACATCATCTGAAGGAAGAGGTGAGCTGGAAACGAGGCTTTGAGCGCCTGCGGCTCTATCACGTCGGCAATCTGCGTACCACTGATCCGGTGGAGATTGAACCGGTGGTAACTCTGCAGCATGTTATGTCCTCCTATGCCATGCGTCAGAGGGTACAGCGGCCTCTGTGCGTTGGAGTATTCGGCCCTCCAGGTTCCGGTAAGTCTTTTTCGGTGAAGGAGGTCGCGCGGGTAATTGCCGGTAAATTTGCCAGCGACCCCTTTGAATTTTTTGAATTTAATCTCACCCAGTTCGGCGGCCCTGATGAGATCAATTCCGCTATTGAGCCGGTGCGGGCCACGGTGGCCAAAGGTAAGATCCCCATTGTCTTCTGGGATGAATTCGACTGCCGCTACGATAATCACGAATTTGGTTATTTACGTTATTTCCTCCCCGCCATGCAGGATGGCGTTACCTATGTCAATGGTACCCCTTATAATATTGGCCGGGCTATTTTTGTCTTTGCCGGGGGAGTAAAAGCCAGTTGGGAGGATATGGAACGGCTGTTGACAGATGATGATCCCAAGGCCCTGCAGTTTACCAAGACTCTGAAGATTCCCGACTTTATGAGCCGCCTGCGGGTCGTTCTTGATATTGAAGGCATTAATATGGGTGAGCATCTTTTTTCGGATTCCGCCAGCCCCCTGGAGCTTGAGGAATTGAGGCGGATTCTCATGAAACGGGCCTTTATTATTGCCCACCAGATGGACACCCACTGGAAGCAGGCGGCCCGCAAGACCTCCGGCCTTCTGCTTCGCTTGTTACTGGCCAGATATAAATTTGGGGCTCGATCCATTGAGGCGGTAATTGAGTCCAGCGGGGCGGTGGATCGTCTGGTCTACGGCCTGCCTGAATTAATCGCTCCGGCTGCCGCCCGTATTCACGCGACCTGGCGGGTTGAGCTGGAACGTAAGGTTGATGCTATCCGCAAGGGACTTGGTGTCAGAGCTGTCTGGTAGGAACTTGGGCCGAGTTCGGATTTTCTTACAGGTCAAATCTTATTTGTTGACGGTGGGCGTCCGCGACTTAATCTTGGCGCTGAACGAATATTCTCTCCTTTTTCTCTTTTATCTGTTTAATCACGTAGTTATCATATAGACATCTACACTTGTCGCCCCCCGTGCCGCCCGCTTTGGGGTGATGTCCTCTGTTTAAAATTTCCCACCGTCCGTAGAGTATTGACAAAGGCCGGGAGCGCTGTCCGCAATGTTCGCGGGAGTCCCGAAACAGTCAATTCAGCTTAAAGGAGGTAAGAATGGATAAAAATGTCAATAAAAGATTTTTGGCGGTAATCGGCGGCTTCGCCCTGCTGGCGGCGGTGCCGGTGGTGTCGGCTCAGGCCAGGGGGATACCCCAGATTATAAACATTAATACTCAGGCTGATATGGCCTCGATCAAGGGGCTGCCCAAGGACAGAAAACATGTCAATTCATTCAGCCACGCCCGGCATGCCAAGGACTATCTTAAGGGTAAAGAGAAATATTCTACTTATCCCTATAGTGATGCCTTTACCTGCAGCGCCTGTCATCCGGGGGCCAAAAGCGAGAAGGCGCTCCTGGCGGCTGATCCCGCCGCCACCCTGAGCGCGTCTCTCGATAAGGTCGGCGGCCCGAGGAAATTAATGAAATATTTCCATAATATCTGCCGCCAATGTCACAAAAAGGTCAAAAAGGCGGGCATCGTCAGCGGCCCCACTAATTGTAATGGTTGTCACGGCCGTAAAGTAGGGTCTGAAAAATAAAAAGGAGGATATCATGAGAGAACTTAAGAAACGGACAGGTGTTATCGTTACGGCAATTTTTCTGGCCGCGGCCTTGACCGCTGGTGTCGCCGTCGCTAAAACCCTGAAATGTACCGTTGAAACGGTTAAAAGCGGGGTGGTTACCATTAATTGCGGTGATAAAGCGGATCAACTCAAACCCGGTGATAAAATAAAGGTTCGTCCTGTTGTTAAAAGACGGGCGGTGGAAGGCTGTTAAACAATCGTAACCATTCAGGGCTCCTGCCTTTTCAAAGTCAGGGGCCCTGAATTTAATTTTCCAGGCCCGATAGACGCCCCCGGCCCTTCCCACCCCTATTCTTCTTTCGCCTCGTTATTAATCCTTGTTCTGTAGCTTTTCTGGCACGATTTTTGGTCATTTTTTTCTCTCTCCCCAAGTGATTTTTGTCTTTACATTTACAACATATTGTGCGATTTTGTTCTTCACTATACAACATAGTGCGTATACCGCTCTGGGCGGCCCAAATGCTAAAAAATTCTTAAATGCCTTTTCTAAGTTTCATTCCGTGTTTCTGCCCCGTATTTGAAAATAATAAGATTGTCGGACAAACATTACTAATCAGGAGAAATCTATGGCCAAAAAAATGAATATTAATCACTCCTTGCCGACTGGGGCCAGGAAACCAGCCTTTACCCCTAACGCCTTAACCGTGCTCAATAAACGTTATCTGATTAAGGATAATCATAGCGAGGTGGTTGAAACTCCTCAGGATATGTTCTGGCGGGTGGCGAGAACCATAGCCGCCGGGGAGGTGAACTATAAACTCAGCCCCCCGGTTGATGAGTTGGCCTTTAAGTTCTATGAGATGATGGCCGCCTTTGATTTTCTGCCCAATTCACCAACCTTGAT
>DRPV01000190.1 GCA_011330685.1 Desulfobacterales bacterium | reverse complement strand
TGGTAACCTGCCGTTGTAATTCATTCATTTTCTACCAATCCCCCTTAAACAAGAATAATTGTGTCATTTATATTTACAGGCCTTTGTTTGTCAACCATTATCTATTAATAGAAAGGTAAGCGCTCCATGAACACCACCCTGCACACGTTCCAACCCCGCGATATACCGAAGTAGTCGCGGGGGTAGAACGTGCACATGGCGGCGCCCCATCTTTGTCTATTTAGGCCTTTTCGAATACGCCCATGCTTTTTAAAGTCCTAAATGAACAGGAAAGCGTAGACTCCGAACCAGGAGCACAGCTGAACAGTAACGGCTACCAGTTTAGGGAAATTTATTGCCCCTGCAGAATTGTTACAATAGAAAATACAAAAAATACGGAAAATGGAAATTTACATGGCTCCCTTAAGGGGAATAACTGATTGTATTTACCGCACCACCTTTCTGCGCTATTTTAAAGGGGTGGATCGGGTAATGGCTCCCTTTATAAGTTCACTGAGCGCCGCAAATGGTACCCGGCGGATAAAACCAGCCTATTTACGTGACATAAGTCCTGAAAATAATAAAAACACGGAGTTGATTCCGCAGATATTGAGTAACGACCCAGATGATTTTCTCTTCACCGCCCAGCATATATTTAACCTCGGATGGCCGGAGATTAATTGGAACCTGGGCTGCCCGAGCCCCATGGTAACCAGAAAAAAGAGGGGCTCCGGACTTCTACCGCACCAGGGTCAGATTTGTCGGGTGTTAGATGCTGTAATGGCCCGCTATCCAGAGCGGATTTCCATCAAGACCAGGCTGGGGCTTGATTCTGCCGCCGAGCTTTACAGACTGTTACCCATTCTGGATCAATATCCCCTGACTGAGATAATTATTCACCCCCGTCTCGGCTGCCAGATGTATAAAGGACGCGCCGATCTTGAGGCCTTTCAAAACTGTCAGCCTCTGACCCGTCACCGTCTGGTTTATAATGGTGATATTACTGACCAGGACTCATACAGCCGTATCAGTCAACATCTGCCGGGGGTAAAGCGCCTTATGCTGGGAAGAGGTCTAATTGCCGACCCCTTTCTAAGCACTGGACTCAAAGCAGGGGGATTGTGCTTGAAAAGCGATAGCGATAGAGATATATTAAAAAGTTTTTTGGATGATCTGTTACAACAGTATCAAGGACGTTTATGCGGTGATTCTCATATCCTGGGCCGTTTAAAGGGAATCTGGCGTTATCTCGCCGTAATTTTTGAAGATTCAGATAAGGTCAGAAAAAAAATTACCAAGACGAAAAAACTAAATAATTATACGGAGATGGTAAAATCAATTTTTGCCGAAACACCATTCTCTTCTTAGTGTATTTCATGGCGAAAATATTAAAGCACAAAAACACTATACTGTAGCTGTTCAGCCATGCCTGACAGTTATTGTTTTAAAAAAAATGGAACGAATATTATGATGAAACGCATCGCTTTTCTACTTTTTTTCAGTTTCTTTATAACCGCCTCCTGTTTACAAGCCGCTGAACACAGCCGTGCTTATGAACTTAAACGGGCTCAGCTTTTAAGCTATATACTCAACCATGAGATCACCACTTACCATTATTATCACCGTCCCTTAGACAATAAGATTTCCACTCAGGCCTTTAAACTTTACCTCAAGCAGGTTGACCCGCGTAAGCAATTTTTTCTCCAGAAGGATATTGATTCTCTCAAGGGCTTTAAATTAAAGTTAGATGATGAGATGAGGAGCGGGAATTTACAGTTTCCCATTGCCGCTGACGAAATATTAAGGGAGCGGGTAAAGCAGGTACAGGCAATAACCACGGCAATATTTAAGCAGGGGATTGACTTAAACAAGGTTGAGTCAATGCAGTCTGATGCTAAAAAAATACGCTATTGCAAGACGATAGAAGAATTACGTGATAGATGGCGTAAAGATATAAAATATCAGACAGTAAGCCAGTATCTTGACATTCAGGAGATAAACAAGGCCGCCTCAGAGACAAATAAAGGTACTAAGATAAAAATCAAAAAACCCGCGGAGCTCAAAAAGGAGGCCCTGGAAAAAGTTCGGAAAAGCGATGACTATCTATTCAGCCGTATGCTGAAAATGGATAATGAGGATTCCTATAATCGTTTCTTCTCGATTATCGTCCGGGCCGTTGACCCCCATAGTGATTATCTGCCGCCAAACCGGAAGGAGGATTTTGATATTCATATGCGGGGCTCATTGGAGGGTATTGGGGCCGTGCTGCAGGAGGACAGCGGCTACGTGAAGGTTGTACGGATTATTCCCGGCGGTGCCGCCTATCGTCAGAAGCAGTTAACCGCCGATGATATTATTCTCATGGTTGCCCAGGGGCAGAAGGAACCGGTGAATATTGCCGGGATGAGGCTGCGGGACGCGGTCAGTCTTATTCGGGGCAAGAAGGGTACCACAGTCAGGCTCACCGTTAAAAAGCCCGACGGCACCATCCGTGTAATCTCCATTGTGCGCGATATTGTCCAGTTAAAGGATACCTTTGTCAAGGCAGTCACTATCAAGCTTCCCGGCGACGGACTCATCGGCTATATGAAGATCCCCTCCTTTTACCGTGATTTCAGGGGGAAACGTAATGTTACGGATGATACCAGAAAGGCCTTAAAAAAATTAACCGCCCAACATATAAAAGGCCTGATTATTGATCTCAGGAATGACGGCGGCGGGGCCTTGGTGGACGCGGTGAAAATTGCCGGTTTGTTTATCCGCACCGGGCCGGTTGTCCAGATCAGGGCTCAGGATAAAACCGACATTCTTAATGATACTGATCCCAGTATTACATACAGCGGCCCTCTGCTGATTCTAATTAACCGCTTCAGCGCCTCGGCCTCGGAAATTTTTGCCGGAGCCATGCAGGATTACGGCCGGGCTATTATTGTCGGCAGCAAACATTCATATGGCAAAGGCACGGTACAGACCATGCTTAATCTTGATAATCAGCTGCCCTCATTCTTTGGTATTAACGTATCGAGATATCAACCCCTGGGAGCCCTTAAATTAACTACCCAGAAGTTTTATCGTATAAATGGCGGCTCTACTCAGGATCGGGGGGTTGCCTCTGATATTGTTATTCCCACTCGTTTTATGTACTCAAAGATTGGTGAAAAATATTCTGAAAATGCCATGCCCTGGGATAAAATAGCTCCGGCTTCCTATAAAAAATGGCCTTCATATCCCTTTAATATCAAAAAGCTGCGAGAGCTTAATGTCCATTTAATAAAGACAAATAAAAAATTTATCGAAATAGTTAAAGAGGCGGATGAGGCCCGTGCCCGTCAGCAGCACACCATAATAGACATAGATCTGGCCTCTCAGCGGCATGAACGACAAAAATTGGCCGCTATCCGTAAGGCGGCCGGCGATAAGCCCTACAGCCCATATTTGCATGGCGAAGACTACGGTCAGGGTAAAAAAGCCGGCAGAATAACCCCGGCTCAGGAGAAGAAAAAATTCATCAAGCGTTTAAACACTGATCCTGCCATTCAGGAATCTCTTGATATCCTGAGAAGAGCTGAATGATAAAATCATGCCGTCCAGGGAGCTTGATGAAATCAAGAGATATATTGCCGGTTTCAACCCGGCAGAATTCAGTTCGGTGGCAGATATTGATATCGCGCTCTCTGCTCAGGATAGATTGGCCAGGGCCGCCAGAATAAAAAAGCGTATCAAGATGAAGAGAAAGCTGGCCCGTTCCTTTAAGACCGTCATCTTAAATGTCGATGAGAACTGTCCGGTTATGATTACTCAAGAACAGATAGATGAGTTACTGGAGAAGTTCAGTGAATAATATTTTACATGAAAGTCACCTGCCAACGGGGGCGGCCTTGCAATGGCTTTCATGTTTCGCTGTGCCTGGGTGACCGGGCATGGATGTTACTAAAAAGGGTTATGGCAGAATTTATTGGCAATCTTGAACCAGTGTTACGTCAGTTAATCAATCTTTTTCTGATTATCCTTATTCTGGTGTTTGTACTGAGGCCCTTGCTTAATTATCTGGCGGTTAACCGTAAAATTGAATATCAAAAACGTATTTTAAAAGAGTTGAAGGCGGAAAACGGTATTTTTGAAGATGAATCCACCGATATCGCCGCTGAAAATGGACAGAATCCGGATTCTCCCTCTTATAAAAACGATGAGCCCGACTCAGGGGTAAATGATTTTACCCCTGAACAGGCTGAGGCAATAGTTAAAAAGACGTTAAGAGACGGATAACCAGGTCATGAAAAAAACAATTAAACCAGAGGTCGTCGGCCGTGAAGGAACGGTGCTTTTAGAGGCAATTCGCCGCCTCAACCGCCGTAAGGCTGTCGCTCATCTGCTGAAATTGATCGATAAAACCCATCCCGCTGATATTGCCTGGGTATTACGTTACCTGACTCCGGAAGAGCGCCATAATGTTTTTAATGTAATCGCCCAAACCGATCAGATCGGCGAGATATTAAGCGAACTTGACCAGTCGATCATGCTGGAGCTGGTCGATGATCTACCGCCTAAATTTATGGTCACCGTCCTCAAGAAGATGGCCTCCAACGACGCGGCTGATCTGTTAGAGGCTCTGCCCGTTGAGGTGGCGGATAATATCCGTCAGCTCATGGCCAGGGCCGACCGGGAAGAGGTAGATGATCTCCTGCAATATAATCCGGAGAGCGCCGGCGGGCTGATGTCTCCTAATTTTATGGCCCTGCATGAAGATTTAAGCGTTGACGAGGCCATTCGGGCTATTCAGGAACGAAGTGAAGACCTGGAGATGGTATTCTATCTCTATATTGTCCGCGAAAACAATCAGTTGACCGGCGTATTATCTCTGCGGGAACTGCTCATGCATCCGCCCTACCGCCAGTTAAAAAATATCATGAATCCCAAGGTCATTGCCGTTAATCCGGAGACCGATCAGGAAGAAGTCGCCCATATGGTCTCGCGTTATAATATCCTGGCCGTACCGGTTGTCAATCACGCTGGTAAGCTGCTGGGGATTGTGACGGTGGATGACGTTATTGATGTTATTCGTAAAGAGGCCACTGAAGATTTTTTTCAGATGGCCGGTGCCGGTAAAGACGATGAAATTTTGATGAAATCCATCCGCTCGAATGCCGTTACCAGGGCGCCCTGGCTCTGTGCCAGCTGGGTGGGCGGGGTTGTATCCGCCACGATTATCGCCCTTTTCTCCGGCGAGCTGCAGAAATATGTAATTCTGGCCTCCTTTCTGCCTATTATCAACGGGATGGGCGGCAATATAGCCAACCAGTCCAGCACCATTATTGTCCGGGGAATTGCCACCGGCCGGGTAAACTTAGAGGAAGTATTCAAAATAGTTTTTAAAGAGATGCGGGTCGGTATGCTGCTGGGCGGGATTTACGGCCTGTTCCTGGCCTTAGTGGTCTTTCTGGCCCTCCCCAACCCCAGTCATTTGTTTCTCGTCGCCAGTATCTCTGTAGTTCTTGAAATGACCCTGGCGGCCTCCATCGGGGCCTTTGTCCCCCTGGTAATGAAAAGAATGGGCTTTGATGCCGCGGTTGCCACCGGCCCTTTTGTGGCTACAACCATGGATATTATCGGGACAACCACCTTTTTTACGACAGCCATCCTTTTGTTACATTGAGCATCTGACCGCCAAAACGATTACGAAATTATTTAGAGGATGTAACCTCCATGCCCGCTCCCTCAGACAGAACTTTTTCTGTTCGCCAAGACTTCAATAAAAAAGATAAGCGTATACTCCGAGTTGGGATGCTGCTGAAAACTTACGAGAGGATTATGGTTTGATCTGGTGGACAAAGGCCATGCGCTCCATTATCTCTTCGGAGGATAATGACCGTCTTGATCTCTTCAAGGTATTTCCCGGCTTCAGACGTTTTCTGGCCAGCAGGCACCATTACGCTCAGCTTCGTACCGCCGGCGATCTGATGTTTGTCCTGGTTTTAGTCTCCGGTTTTTTCGGCCCCTCCGAGGCTCGCAACAATATGGCCGTTTTTTTAACCTGGGGCATTCTATGGCCGATTATAGTTCTCTCCTGGTTCTTTGTCGGCCGCATGTGGTGCGGAATATGCCCTTTTCCCGGCCTGGGACTCTTTTTACAGCGTAAAGGTTTTACCCGTGCACGGCCGGTACCCAGGTTTTTAAAAAGATATGGTGTCTATCTTTCTGTTTTTTTATTTGCCCTGATAATCTGGGTAGAGATTGTCGGTGGACTTGATAATTCACCACAGGGTACCTCCTGGTTAATTCTGACCATAGTTCTGGGCTCCGCCATTCTGGGGATATTGTATGCAGGTCAGGCCTGGTGCCGGCACCTCTGCCCGTTAGGCAGAATAAGCGGCGCTGCCGCTACCCTGGCCATCACCGAGTTCCGGGCCAATCACGAGCGTTGCGCGGGGTGTACCACCTTTGCCTGTCAGCGGGGCGGGGACGGCAAACGGGGCTGCCCGGTATATCTTGGTGCCTATGCCGTTAAAAATAATCTGCATTGCCTGGTATGCGGTCATTGTATTCCCAACTGTGACCGGGATTCACCACAATTTCTCCTGCGTAACCCCTATTCTGAATTAATTAAGAACAAGGGCCGTTATATTACCAGTAACTACATTGTCCCATTTTTAATCGCCTCGCAGTTAGCGCGTTTTTTTCGTCAGAAAGAGGTCTTTCATCAATTCGCTCGTTTCTGCCGTTCAGAGGCCCTGGGTTTTACTATAATTCTTTTGCTGGCCTATATTATTGTCCTGACCGGGGTTCGGCTGGGCAACCGTCTGCTTGGCCACCAGGAGGCCTCTCTCTTCGGTCGTTTTTCACCCATGGTACCTATCCTCATTCCCATGGCCTTCAGCGGTGAGCTGGTGTATCGAATGGCATATATGGCAAATGGTTTAGGCGATTTTGTACCCACTGTCGGCAGGCAGATTAACTGGCATTTTTTAGAATATTTTACCTTCAGTATTCCTGATTTTCCAATACAGATAATGTCCGCCTTTTTAATGCTCAACAGCAGTATTGCCGCCTGTTATATACTTTGGCGTTTTTGCCTTGAGCAATTTGAAGGGACTATAAAGCTGCGTCATTTCATTTTTATTAATCTGTTGATCAGTACCTTTCTGTTTGCCTATATTTATGTCATCTTTTAGATTTTCAACTTGTAACTTGTCGGCATTATCCTCATAGTAAAATTAATCAGTAGAACTTTAAGCCGTCGTGGTTATTTCTTGTTGCGATTTTAGCTATAATAATTTATTTGTATAGGTTATATTACATTTTAGTTATATAGTTTATAACTATTCAGCATGGGCAGTAAATTCCCCCTAAACTTGTAACCGTAACTGTTCAGCAGTACTTCAGATTCATTCATTCTATGACTTAGGGATGCTTTGATACTCGGAAATTCCGAAATGGACGAGGTAAACGTAGACTCCAAGATGGAGTGTTGCTGAATGGTTACGATATCAAGATACTAAATTCTACCAGGAGACTAAACATGGGAAAAACATTACTTGAAATGGCCGCCGGTATTATCCAGGCTCAGAGTTCTTCCAAGTCCATGGATACAGACGAAATAACTGCGGGACTGCAAACAGTTTATGCTAAATTGCAAATATTGCAGAATAATGAATTAAAAGCCGCTGAACCAGAAGAGCCGCAAAGTGAAGCTCCCAACATAAGCCCCGACAAATCAATTCTCAAAAACAAGATTGTCTGCCTGGAGTGCGGCAATGAGTTCAAGATGTTGTCGAGTAAGCATCTAGCCGCCCATAGCTTGACTCCAAGAGAATACCGCCTTAAATACGGTTTCAAATTACGCCAGCCTCTGTGTTGCAAAACCCTGTCCATCGAGCGTAAAAAGGCCGGCAAGGCGCGTGGAATTCCGGAGAATCTTAAAAAATCAATTGCCGCCAAAAAGAAAAGGGCCAGAAAAACGGTCAGAAAATAATGCGCCGCTGATGGATAACAAGTTCTCCTTTGTACGCCGGGCGCTTAATAAACGGCGTAACGCCGGGCAACTCAGATCTCTGCGATCTATTGAGCCTGGCGGCGCGGCCACCCTCATGGTCAACGGCCGGGAGCTACTTAATTTCAGCTCCAATGATTACTTAGGGCTCACTCAGCGGTCTGAAATAAAAGACGGGGCTATCTCGTATGTCAGGCGTTTTGGTGCCGGCTGCGGGGCCTCAAGACTGGTTTGCGGCAATTTTTCATTTTTTGAAGCCCTTGAAGAGCGCCTGGCTCGTTTAAAAGGCCAGGAAAGCGCCCTGCTCTTCAACTCAGGATTTCAGGCCAACATCTCTATTATTGCCGCTCTGGCTCATCGCCATGCCCTGATTGTGGCAGACCGCCTCTGTCATAACAGCATAATCCAGGGCGCGATTCTCAGCCGGGCTCGTCTCCTACGCTTTAATCATAATGATTACGACCACCTGCGTGCCATCATGCGGGGTATTTCCACTCCGCGAGGGCCAATTTTCATTATCACCGAATCTGTTTTCAGCATGGATGGTGATCGGGCGAATCTTACAGAACTGCATGAAATTGCCGCGGAACACGAGGCAATTCTCTATGTTGACGAGGCCCATGCCACTGGAGTTTTTGGCCCCTCCGGTATGGGATTGGCCTGCGATGGGGAAAAGGCTGATCTGGTCATGGGTACCTTTGGCAAGGGGTGTGGTTCCTTTGGAGCATATCTTGCCTGTCCGCGGCAGATCAGGGAATATCTCATAAATTATGGCCAGGGGTTTATTTACTCCACCGCCCTGCCGCCCGCGGCAGCCGGAGCTATTGCCGCGGCCCTTGATCTCCTGCCGGATCTTGATAATGAGCGGCGTTATCTCCAGGAATCAGCCCATTATTTAAGAGAAGGGCTTCATAACCTGGGCTTTTCCACCGGCTCATCCAGCAGCCATATTATCCCGCTCTATACCGGGGCCGCGGGGCGGGCTCTTGAGCTGAGTAATTACCTCGAAGAACAGGGCATCCTGGGGGTTGCCATACGACCGCCCACCGTGGAGCCCGGCCGGGAACGCATAAGACTGGCGCTCTCAGCTCTCCATACCCGAAACCATTTAGATAGACTGCTTAACGCCCTTGCCAGCCGCGCCTAAAAATATTTACTTTCAGCATGGCTGGGGTCTGCATGCCGCTACCTGGCAGCCCTGGACTCGGCCGTTTAAAGACTACAACCCAGACTATCTCGATCGGGGTTATTGGGAGGGGTATGGTAACGAGCCGCTCTTTAATAAAGCGGGGCGGAATTTAATGATCTGTCATTCCCTGGGTCTCCATTTTTGTCAACCATGGTTCAACCGGATAGATTTTTTAGTGATAATCAGTGGATTTATTCACTTTCACGGCAGCGGAGTTAAAGAAGGACGTTTCAGCCGCCGGCATATTAAACGAATGAGACAGCTCCTTGCCGATAATCCAGCGGCTCTGCTGGCCGATTTTTACCGGGATTGCGCCGCGCCGCTTCCCCCCCCTGTTGATGGCAGACTTAATATTAAACTTATAAAAGACGACCTTGAGCTTTTAGACAAAAGTAAGCTTGACGGCAGTAAACTACTTCAAAAGCCCTGTCTGATATTACATGGGGATGAAGACCGCATTGTCCCCGTGGTTAGAGCCCATGCCCTGCATGAATTATTGCCAATGAGCCGTCTGCGGATTATACAAGGGGCCGGACATGGTCTGCCATTCACCCATAGCGCTGAATGCCGGCGGATAATCAGGGCCGAAAATAATTTTCTTCCCCCTTTGAATCAGG
>DRPV01000189.1 GCA_011330685.1 Desulfobacterales bacterium | reverse complement strand
TGAAGCCGGGCTAAGTGACAAGGGGGTGATTGCCTGTACTCAGCCCCGGCGTATTGCCGCCATTACCGTGGCCCGGCGGGTGGCTGAGGAGATGGGCGCCCAGGGCCGGGAGATGGTGGGCTATAAGGTGCGTTTTCTTGACCGCACCAGCCGCCGGAGCCGGATTAAATTTCTTACCGACGGCATGCTGCTGGCCGAGGCGGCCCGTGACCGTTATTTGCGGCGTTATCAATTTATCATTATTGACGAGGCCCATGAACGGAGCCTGAATATAGATTTTCTCCTTGGGATCTTAAAGCGCCTGCGTAAAAAACGTCCTGATTTAAAGATCATCATCTCTTCCGCCACCCTGGATACGGAGAAGTTCTCCCGCCATTTTGAGGGGGCGCCGGTGATCAATATTCCCGGCAAGACCTATCCGGTGGAGGTGAATTATCTGCCCCCTGATGAAGATGAGGCGGCCGCTGAATTAACCCTGAGCGAGCGGGTGACACGGGCCGTAAGCGCCCTGGGACGGCGGCCGACGGGCGATATTCTTGTTTTTCTGCCCACTGAGCGGGATATTATGGAGACCGGGGAGGCCTTAAAAGAACAGGCGCGGAGCCTGAACGCCATAATACTGCCGCTCTTTGGCCGTCTGCCGGCCAGGGAACAGGGGCGGGTGTTTAAAAATTATAAGCAGTTAAAGATTGTCCTGGCCAGTAACGTGGCTGAGACCTCGGTTACTGTGCCTGGTATTCGTTATGTGATTGATACCGGCCTGGCCCGCATATCGAGCTATAATCCCAGGGCCCGTACCACTAAACTGCCGGTGGTGCCCATCTCCAGGGCCAGCGCCGATCAGCGTAAGGGGCGCTGCGGCCGAGTGGGGCCTGGTGTCTGTCTGCGGCTCTACAGCGAGGACGATTATCTGAACCGGCCGGAGTTTACCGCCCCGGAGATTTTGCGGGCCAATCTGGCCGAGGTCATTATGCGGATGGTAGACCTTGGTCTTGGTCATCCCCAGGAGTTCCCTTTCCTCGAACCACCGGGCTCACGCTCCATTAAAGACGGTTTTAATCTCTTAGATGAATTAGGGGCGCTTAAAATCGGCCCCGGTCGGCAGCTGCGCCTGACCCGCCGGGGGCGGCTTATGGCCCGGCTGCCCCTTGACCCCACGATCTCACGAATGATTCTAACGGCGAGAGAACGTAATGTCCTCCACGAGGTCATGGTTATCGCCGCGGTCTTGAGTATTCAGGATCCGCGTCAACGCCCGCCGGGCCGGGAAAAGGAGGCCGATGCCGCCCATGCCGGATTTTTAGCCCCTGGTTCCGACTTTTTGACCTATCTGAATATCTGGTCTCAGTATCATCACACTGCCAGGGCGGCCGGGAGCCGGAGTAAATTACGCAAATACTGCCGCCAGAAATTTTTATCCTATCTGCGGATGCGGGAGTGGTGCGATATTTACGCCCAGATCTGCCAGGCCTTAGATGAGGAGGGCCATTATAATATAACGGTTGCCGAGGTCAGGGCGGATGCCGTTCATCAGGCGGTGTTAAGTGGTATTTTACGGAATATCGCCCTGAAAAAGGCGAAAAATATCTATCAGGGCGCCCAGGGCAAGGAACTGATGATCTTCCCCGGTTCCGGTCAGTTTGGCCGGGGCGGGCAATGGATAATGGCCGCCGAACTGGTGGAGACCTCAAGGCTGTACGCCCGTACCGTGGCCGCCATTAATCCCCGCTGGTTGGAGAGCCTGGCCGGCGCTCTCTGCCGTTATTCATACAGTAATCCTCACTGGGCCAAGAGTGCCGGTGCCGTATTAGCCCAGGAGAAGGTTACTCTTTTCGGTCTGGTAATCGAGGACGGGCGGCCCAAGAATTTCGGGGTGGTGGAGCCGGAGGAGGCCCGCAAGATATTTATTCAGGCCGCCTTGGTGGAGGGCCAGGTTAAGGGAAATTATGATTTTCTGCGCCATAACCAGGAGCTGGTGGACTCTCTGAAGGATATGGAGGATCGTGTCCGCCAGCGTCGTCTCGTGGATGATTATCGGCTGTACTCATTCTATGATGAGCGCCTGCCCGCTCTGGTCTGGGATTTAGCCGGTTTAAGACGGGTGCTGCCGGATATGGGCCGTCTGCTATTCATGAAACGGGAGGATATTATCCAGCGTGAGGCCGATGAGGGGCAGCTGGCCTTATTCCCCAAGACCATGCGGGCCGGTGATTTTGAACTCGATCTCTTCTATAAATTCACTCCCGGTTCGGAGGCGGACGGGGTCTCGGCCCGTATTCCGGCCGCCATTCTGCCCCATCTGCGACCGGAGCTCTTTGACTGGCTGGTGCCGGGGATGCTGCCGGAGAAAATCGTCCAGGTCTTACGGGGGCTGCCCAAGGGCCTGAGAAAACAGCTGGTACCCATTAATGAGACGGCGGATAACGTCCTGGCCCGGCTTGAATTTGCTCGGGGGCCGTTTTACGCCGCTTTAGCGGCTGAAATTAAGCGCCTGCTTAACATTGACATTGCTGTCAGCGCTCTGGCCGCCGTGCAGCTGCCGGATCACCTGATGATGCGTTATTGTCTGCTTGCCGAGGGCGGCAAGGTGGTCAAGGCCAGCCGCCGTTTTACCGATCTTTTGAGATTCCAAGGCGGGGAAAAGCCGA
>DRPV01000188.1 GCA_011330685.1 Desulfobacterales bacterium | reverse complement strand
CAGCCGCCACCCCGCTTTCGGCCACGGCCTCATTGACCAGGGCGGCAAGTTTCTCACAATTCGGGCAGCCGGGGCCCATTATTTTGATTTCCATATTGTTCTCCTTCTGATATTTTTTTTTATTTTGTATCTATTCAGCTAAGGCACCGAATTGCCCTAAACAGTGAACTGTAACCTAAGATGGGGTGCAGCTGAATGGTTACATTATTTTATAAAATCGCGTTAAAGAGGTAACCCACTAACAATATGCCGCAGCCCACCACCCCGATGAAGGCGGCAATGAGGCGGGGTTTAAGGACTTTACGCAGAATTACCATCTCCGGCATGGAGAGGGCGATGACACTCATCATAAAGGCCAGCACCGTGCCCAGGGCCGCCCCTTTTTCCAGCAGGGCTTGGACAATGGGGACAATAGCCACGGCGTTGGAATACATGGGGATGCCGATGACTACCGCCGCCGGTACCGACCACCAGGCCGCCTTGCCCATGAGGGCGGCCATGAAGTTCTGCGGCACAAAACCGTGGATTCCCGCCCCCACGGCGATTCCGGCCAGCATATAAGGCCAGACCTTGCCCACTATGTCACGCACCGCCTCGCCGCCCATGCGGATACGATCCGGCCAGCGCAGGTTGTCATCGGGCACGGCCTCGGCATCGTTTCTGATCTGTAATACCCAGTCTTCGATGTGGGGCTCAAGGTGGAGGCGGCCCATGACCCAGCCGGCAATAATGGCGATGAGTAAGCCGGTGCCAAGGTAGAGTGCCGCCACCTTCCAGCCGAGAAGACCATAAAGGAGAACCAGGGCGATTTCATTGACCATGGGGGCTGAGATGAGGAAGGAAAAGGTCACTCCGAGAGGCACACCCGCAGTCACGAAACCGATGAACAGCGGCACCGCCGAGCAGGAACAGAAGGGGGTGACAATACCCAGCATGGCCGCCAGGACATTGCCGATGCTCTCCCGGCGGCCGGCCAGAATACGGCGGGTTTTTTCCGGGGTAAAAAAACTGCGGATTATGCCGACTCCAAAGACCACAAGAATAAGGAGCATCAGAACCTTGGGGCTCTCGTAGAGAAAGAACTCCAGGGCCGAGCCGCCATGGCTGCCCTTGGTTAGCGGCAGGAGGCCATAGGTAATAAAGCGGGCCAGGGGCAGAAGCTCTTTATAGATGATGAACCAGAGAATCAGGCCGCCAAGAAGAGCGCCGATGGTTTTGGCCATGCCGAATGCCGGGCGGGAGTTTATCTTTTTGTTGTCTGCCGCGCAGGCACATTTTACAGGTTCCATGATTATTTTTCCCGGTAGATGTCTTCCCGATGGGTATCACGGGCCAGGCGAAGGTTGTCGATTACGGCTGGATTGTCGTTAAGCCATTGAGGCAGGAGTTTGAGCATGGCGGCGGCGTACTGGCAGCCCCCGCCCTGGGCCAGGCTGTAATTGACCCAGACCTTGTTCTTATGCCTCTCCACCAGACCAGCGTCTTCCATAATTTTTAAATGCTTGGATATGGTGGGCTGAGCGAGATTAAGGACGGCCTGAATCTCGCAGACGCACATCTCTTTTTGCTCCAGCATCTTTAATATTCTGACCCGGCCTGGATCGGACAGGGCCTTCATGACCCGGATAAAATCTTTCATCTCTCCTCCTGTCTTTCGGTAATTTTATATTACTATATGGCAATATTATCTTATTGTCAAGGCGTAAAAAGGTGTTCTGGGGGAATTACAGCTGATTCAGGACAGGGCTTGAGAGACGGTTGAGAGGAGGTCGTTGATAAGATAGGGCTTGGTTATGGCCGCGCAGAACCCGTAGGAGTGGAAGTCGGTCATCACCGGGTCATTGGAATAGCCGCTGGAGGCTATAACTCTGGCCCGCGGATCAAGGGCCAGGATTTTGGTCACAGCCTCTTTGCCGCCCATGCCGCCGGGAATAGTGAGATCCATGATAGTGGCACTGACGGTTTTTAGGGCCTTTTGGTATTGTTTGTAGACCTTGAGCGCTTCTTCCCCGTCTTTAACGGTGATAACCTCAAAGCCGTTGGTCTCTAACATCATTTTGGCAATATTACGGATCATTTTTTCATCATCCATTATCATAATCAGTTCACCGCTGGCCGGTTTAATGGCAGATTGCGGTGTTATGGAAGAAGTCTGGTTGCCAGGCTCTCCGGTTGTTACGGGTAGATAAATGGTAAAAACGGTGCCGCCTTTATTATGGGAGGCGGTTTTGATAAAACCGCCGTGCTTGCTGATTATGGAGTGGGAAATGGCCAGTCCCAGGCCGCTGCCCTTTTCTTTAGTGGTGAAGTAGGGATCAAAAATCTGCTCGATAATGGCGGCTGGAATACCAGGGCCTTCATCGGTGATCGTGGTCTTGATATACTTGCCGTCCGGGTCGAGGACAGGGTACATCTCCTTCTCCGGAGAACTGATATTTGTGCTTTTAATCATTATCCGGCCTCCGGAACTCATAGCCTGGCGGGCATTAATTATCAGATTTTGAATAACCTGACTCATCTGGCCGGGGTCAAGATCAACGAGCCAAAGATCATTAGGAATATCATAAAGGCATTGTACCGAGCTGCCATGCAGGGCAAAGTTGGCTGTCTCCCGGATAATCCGGCCCAGATTGGCCGTCTTTTTGACTGGATTACCGCCCTTGGCAAAGGTCAACAGCTGGTGAGTAAGAGTTTTTGCCCTTCTGGAGGCCTTATCTGCCGCCTCTAAGAGGGGGTAAATTTTATCTTTAGGGTTTATGAGGTGCTGGGCCAGATTAAGGTTGCCCATAATGGCGGTGAGTATATTATTGAAATCATGGGCGATACCGCCGGCCAGAACGCCCACTGATTCAAGTTTCTGGGTCTTGTTTAATTCTTCGTTAAGTCGTT
>DRPV01000187.1 GCA_011330685.1 Desulfobacterales bacterium | reverse complement strand
TCGGCATCAACTTCGGCGGCATGGGCGGTCGGCCGCGCGGCGGTATGAATACCGGCGGCATGGGCGGCGGCAATCCTTTTGAATCAATTTTCGGGGGTATGGGCGGCGCAACACAATTCAACAGCGCTAATTTCAACGGCCGCCAGAGCTGCCAGGTCGTTAAAGGCGGCGACCTACAGATGGAGCTTACCATCACCCTGCGCGAGGTACTGCACGGGGCGGAAAAGACCATCGCCCTGGGCCGGGGCGGCGGAACGGAAAGGGTATCGGTAAAGATCCCGGCCGGTATTGATTCCGGCAAAAAACTGCGGGTAACCGGTAAAGGCTCACCTTCACCAACCGGCGGCCCTCCCGGCGATCTCTACATAAAAATAAGGGTACAGCCGGATCCAGAATTTGTCAGAGACGGTAATGACCTGATTCACGAGAAGCAAGTGCCTTTCAGTACGGCGGTACGTGGTGAAAAAACGGAGGTCACCACCTTAGAAGGCAAGACCTTAAAGGTAAAAATTCCGGCCGGCATTCAGCCCCAGGCTAAGCTGCGTTTGAAGGGCCACGGGCTGCCAAGCGGCCCCCATGGCCCCAGAGGTGATCTCATCGTCAAAATACTGGTGGCAGTGCCCAACCCCAAAAAGCTTTCTGATCGTCAGCGAGAGTTAATTAAAGAACTGGCGGCCAACGGGTTATAAAATAATGTAACCGTTCACCTGCACCCCATCTTCGTTCGTTTCGTCCCCCTCACGTACAACAAGTACGCTTCGGAGGCCGAAACGAACGAGGTAAGCGTAGACTCCGAGCTGGGGCACATCCGGAGTCTTCGCTTTCCTGAACGGTTACAGTTTACGAGTTGAGGGGTAATTTGTCGCCTCTGCTGAACGATTACAAAATAATTGAGACAAACATGGTGGACATATCAAATATATATTTACCCGGCAGGCCGCCCCGCAGATAGATATCGTCCTGTATCCTGGTGAGAATAGCGGTCATAATAACCTCATAGCCCATGTTTAAATAACCATCCGCCCCTTTTGCGTTGGTTAAAAATAATAAGCGGCCCTGCTTGTCTCTGTAGGTCTTTAAGCGCCAATTCACCTGGTTAAAGTTACGATACAGACGTTGCAGGCGTACCAGCGGCACCTGAAGAGCGGTTATCATTATCTGTTTATGCCCCACGCCATAGGCTTCTCTGATACTCTTCATCATCCCCAGACCCAGCAAAAACACCCTGTCCGGCTCACTACTGGTACTGGTATCAGGAGCAAAGGCCGCGCTTAAAACCTCATTGGAAGGCATGTGAGCGTATTTATCCAACAACGGCCGGCCATGGAATATCTGCGCAATCCTTTTGTACCGCATAACACGGGAAGGCTGATATTTGGGGTTTTTGGCATAAAGACGGCGGATCATTTTTTCCAGATCCTGTCTGTCCTCCTGGATATGATAATGAAATATTCCAGCCCCGGTAGGGATAACAGCATCGCCGACACAACCACCTACAAAGACCAGCGCCAGGAGTAAAAAAATACTTAAGCCACGAACCAGAGAACGGGCATGGATGCCGGGTAAGCGCTCCACGCCCATCAATACACCACTGAAATGCTTAGTCGGGATATTGTACCGACCATGAGGGTATAATTTGCTCATCGTTTACGGATGTCAGACATCCGTTTTCTCCGCTACACATCCAGTTTCCGCCCCCTGATCCGTTCCAGGGCCTCAAGGTAGCGTTCTCTGGTCTTGATAATAATATCAGCCGGCAGAGGCGGGGGCGGCGGATTCTTCGACCACTTGATGGACAACAAATAATCGCGCAGAAATTGTTTATCAAAACTAGCCTGACCGCGGCCGATTTCATAGTCTGCCAGGGGCCAGAAACGGGATGAATCCGGGGTCAATACCTCATCAATCAAGATTAATTCCCCCTCATACCAACCCAGTTCAAATTTTGTGTCAGCAATAATTATACCCCGTTCCAGAGCGTAGGCCGCCGCCTTTTCATAAAGGCGGATACTGACTTCCATAATTCGCTCAGTCTCTTCATCACCAACAATCTGCCGCATTTTAGCCACCGAGATATTCTCATCATGCATCCCGGCTTCAGCCTTGGTTGAAGGGGTAAATATAGCCTGGGGTAATTTTTCTGACTCCCGCAGACCAGCGGGCAGGGAAAGCCCGCAGGGGTCTTCGCCCCTGGTATAGGCCTTCCAGAGCGAACCGGAGATATAACCGCGCACAATACACTCCACGGGCAGAGGCTCAGCCTTTTTGACTAACATGCTGCGGCCGGCAAGATCAGCGGCATAGGGGCGGCAGACGGCCGGATAATCCTCCACCTTGGCGCTGATCAGGTGATTGGGAATAACATCACCTAAATAGTCAAACCAGAAGAGCGACATCTCGGTTAAAACAGCCCCCTTGGAATCAATGGGCTCCGCCATTACCACATCAAAGGCGGATATACGATCCGTTGCCACCATCAGCAGGGCATCATCAAACTCATACAAATCACGCACCTTGCCACGGTGAATGAGGTTCAAATTTCCAAAATCAGTTGTTGTTATCGGCTTTGTCATATACTTCTTTCCATATTTTTTGTTAGTAGTAAAATATTTAAAATATTCAGGGCGTATTGCAAGACCCCCACGTCCGTGCCATTAAGAAAGCATTATTAGGTAAATTCCGGTCAACCCTCTCCGACCTTAGAGATAACCACCTGATTACGCCCCTTGTTTTTGGCCTGATAGAGCGCCCTGTCCGCCACGGCAATAAGACTGTCGGGCCGGCTTCTACGAACCGGAGCCATGGTCGAGGTGCCTATACTTACCGTCAGGATATCGCTGACCTTAGAGGACTCATGGCGAATAGCCAGGGCCCGTATCTGCTCAATAATACTATAGGCCACATCTGAGGCCCCGGCCGGATCAGTTTCCGGTAAAATAAGGGCGAATTCCTCACCGCCGTAACGGGCGGCAAGATCTCCAGGGCGTTTTTCCATCTTTTTCAAAACCCCGGCCACGGCCTTTAAGGTCTCGTCACCACCCTGGTGGCCGTAAGTATCGTTATACAGTTTAAAAAAATCTATATCCAGCATAATGAGCGAAATAGGGCATAAATTGCGCATGGCTCGATTCCACTCCTGGCGCAGGGTATGATCAAACTTACGGCGATTGGCTATATTAGTAAGACCGTCAAGAGATGATAATTTTTCAAGGGTCAAATTGGCCTCATGCAGACGACGCTGGCTCTCCTCCAGGGCGCAAAAAGCCTCCTCCTTCTGCATATAATTTATATAGGCCTGGGAATGATAACGGATACGGGCAATTAATTCAATCTTGTCCGGTAATTTAACGATATAATCATTGACCCCAATTTTGAATGCCTCACTCTTAACCTCTGGTTCTTCCTTGGTGGACAGCACGATAATCGGCACCTTGGCGGTCTGTTGATTAACTCGAAAAAATTTAACCATCATCAGACCGTTAACCTCCGGCATAATGAGATCCTGGAGAATCAAGGTCGGTTGAATACGGTCAGCAGTCTGAATTGCCTTAGTCGGATCAGCGCAGTAATGAAAATCGATATCACTTTCACCCTCCAGGGCACGGCGTACCG
>DRPV01000186.1 GCA_011330685.1 Desulfobacterales bacterium | reverse complement strand
TTGCAAATAAAAAATTTGGTAAAATAACCAAATATTAGGGCGGGGTTAGGTAACTATTCAGTGGGGGCAGAAATTTCCCTAAACTCGTAACCGTAACTGTTCAGGAGATAGCGCTTTAACCACACCCAGGCTCATATAACCCCATCATTGTGAGCGTTTCAGGGGCGCCGCCCCGCACACATTAATATGCCGCTGCCGGCAGGTGCAGAAGCGCCACGCAGAAATATTACTCAATTTCCTCACTCCCCACCGGACAACTGGTATTTTTAAAAAATTCATAATAGAGCAGCGGCACAATCACCAGAGTCAGCCCGGTGGCGACAATTGCTCCGGCCATCATGGCAACGCCGAGACCTTGAAAAATAGGATCAAAGAGCATGACAATTGATCCTACCACCACCGATGCCGCGGTCAGCACGATGGGACGCAGCCGCACTGCCCCGGCCTTAATAAGGGCGGGGCGCAACTGGCCGCATTCAAGCCAGTCCATATGAATAAAATCAACCAGCAGGATGGAGTTCCGCACCACAATACCAGACAGGGCGATAAAACCGATCATTGAGGTAGCGGTAAAGAAAATACCAAACAGCCAATGGGCCGGCAGGATGCCCACCAAGGTAAGCGGGATTGGCGCCATAATCACCAAAGGCACCGTAAAACTCCTGAACCAGGCCACCACGAGAATATAGATTAACACCATAACAGCGGCAAAGGCTATGCCGAGATCACGAAATACCTCATAGGTAATCTGCCATGCCCCGTCCCACTTCATGGAATAGCGTTTTGTCAACGATGGCTGCCTGGTAAAATACTGCCTGAGCTTATAGCCTTCCGGCAACTTCAATTTGGCAATTCGGTCTTTCATCTGAAGAATGGCATAAACCGGACTCTCTCTGGCTCCTGCCACATTACCAATGACGTAGGTCACCCGTTTCAAATTCTTATGATAAATGGGCTGCTCGGCAGGGCGTTTTTCTACCTTGATAAGAGAGGTCAGTGAGACTAAGTTCCCTTGCCTGTCCGGCAGACTGATACCCCGCAAAGCCGCGAGAGATGATCTCACCGCCAGGGGCATACGCACTACTATATTAACCGGCTCTTTTTCCCTCTTATCATGCAGCAGGCCGGCCGACATGCCGTTTACCGCTATCCTCAAGGTCTTGGCGATAGCCGCCGGACTGATGCCGTAGAGTACCGCCTTTTCCTTGTCAACGACAAAGACATACTTATCGTGAGCATCCTCGACATACCAGTCGATATCAACAACACCGGGGGTAGTAGCAAATATATGCTTAACCTGGGCGGCAATCTGCCGCTGACGCTTTAGAGTGGGGCCGTATATCTCGGCCACGAGGGGGCTTAATACCGGCGGCCCTGGAGGAATCTCCACCACCTTGATGCGGGCGTCAAAGGTATCGGCAATTTTTTTCAGCCCCGGCCTGATCCGCTTGGCAATTTCGTGGCTTTGATCCTCTCTCATCTCCTTATCCACCAGATTCACCTGTATGTCTGCCATATTACTGCTGCGGCGCAGAAAATAATGGCGCACCAGACCGTTAAAATTATACGGGGCCGAGGTGCCGACATAGGATTCAAAATCAGTCACCTCGGGCACAGTTTGCAGATAGTCGGCCAGTTTTCTCGTCAGGTCGGCGGTTCCCTCCAGACTGGTGCCCTCCGGCATGTTAATCACCACCTGCAGTTCACTCTTATTATCAAAGGGCAGCATCTTCAAGGTTACCTTGTGCAGAGGTACCAGAATGACCACCAGAATCAGCATGATTAGAATACTGCCCAGCACTATATATCTCTTCCAGCTGCTTTCGAGAAACGGGCCGATAATCCGGGCATAAAGCCGGTAAATCTTAGTATCCTCTTCCTTGACGACCTTAGCCTTATTGTTGGCACTGACCTTTTTCAACACCTTGTAACTGAGCCAGGGGGTGACAATAAAGGCCACCATAAGAGAAAAGATCATGGCGGTGGAGGCATTCACCGGAATAGGCCGCATATAAGGCCCCATCAGACCGGAGACAAAGGCCATGGGCAGGAGAGCGGCAATAACGGCAAAGGTGGCAAGAATGGTGGGGCTGCCGACCTCATCCACCGCCCGGACGGCGACGGGTATACTAACCTTGTGCATCTGAAAATGGCGGTAGATATTTTCCACCACCACAATCGCGTCATCAACCAGAATACCAATGGAAAAGATGAGGGCGAAGAGGGTCACCCGGTTCAGGGTATAGCCATAGAGATAACTGATTAACAGCGTCAGAGCCAGGGTAACGGGTACGGCCACGGCCACCACCAGTGACTCCCGCCAGCCCAGAGCCAGGGCAATCAACAGGGTTACGGAAATGGTGGCAATCAGTAGATGCTCCAACAGACTGTCGGATTTATCGTTGGCGGTCTTACCGTAATCCCTGGTCACCGTTACCTGTACATCATCCGGCAGCAAGGTTCCCTGCCATGATTTCACCTTGGCGATGGTATCCCTGGCGATCACTGTGGCGTTGGAACCCTTTTTCTTACTGAGAGCGATGGTCACTGCCGCATGCATACCGGGAGAAGACGGTACACCCTTCTCCGCCGCCGCCGGGCCGGAACCGATAAAAACATAGTTATTCGGTTCAGCGGGGCCGTCTGTCAGCGTCGCCACGTCATTGAGATACACCGGCTTACCGTCGGCCACGGCCACCACCACCTTTTTCACATCCTGCAGGTCTTTGAAAAAGCTGCCGGTCTCAAGAAGAAACTCATGATTACCAGATGGGAATGTACCGGATGGCAGCTTCATATCCGATTGCTGAATACTGCCCATAATCTGGAGCGCCGAGAGGTGATAAGCCCGCAATTTCAGGGGATTAAGCATAACCCTGACCTGACGGCGCAGGCCCCCGGTTACCGCGACCTGGGCCACGTTATGGCCTCTTTTCAGACGATTGGCCAGTTCATCGGCCATGCGGCGCAGCTCATAGCTGCTGTATTTATTTTGGGGATTCCACAGAGTAAGGGCCAGAATGGGCACACTATAGATGGAGCGGGGCTTAATCAGCGGCCGGGAGACACCGGGCGGAATTTCGTCATAGTGGCTCATGAGCTTGCTGTAAACCTTGACGAGGCTCTTGCCCATATCCTCCCCCACCTTAAAACGGAGGATGGTCAGATTCATACCCGGCTTGGCGATGGAATAAATATACTTTACCCCTTTAACTTCCCACAGCAGCTTTTCCACCGGGGTGGAGACACGCGTCTCTACCTCGGCGGCCGAGGCGCCGGGGTATCTGAGCATAACGTCAATCATCGGCACGTTAATCTGCGGATCTTCTTCCCGAGGGGTCACCATAATGGCGTAAACCCCCAGCAATAAGGAGGCGATAACCAGCAGCGGGGTAAGCTTGGACTTGATAAAGGCCTTGGCGATTATGCCTGAGATGCCGATATCTTTCATGATTGTTTCTCCTTTTGCAGAATCCCGCCGTCCACAGCCCGATCTGTACCCTTGACAATCACCCGGTCATTCTCCCGCAGACCGGATAATACCTCAACGCCAAGCGCTGATTTCCGCCCCACCCGAATCAAACGATAGGTAACAAGGTTCTTGGCCCCCACCACATAAACCCCGGTGAGCTGACCCCGGTGAACAATTGCCGCAGGAGGAAGCACCAGGGCCTGCCGATCGCCGCGCAGGACATAGACCCGGACAAAAAGGCCGCTGCTCAAGTCGCGGTCCTTGACCCTTATTTTGACAAGATAAGAGCGGGAACGCGGATTAACCGCCCTGACAATGGTCTTCACCACCCCGCTAATCCGTCTATTCTGGGAGGGAATCTCCACCACCACCGGCATATTTTTGCGCAACAGACTGATCTTGTTCTCATCCGCCTTAATATCTACGTGAAGAGGTCCCTTTTCATCAATAGTAAAGAGGGGCCGGCCAGGGGCCGCCATAATGCCTGTCTCCACCATTTTTTTGACAATTATGCCGCTGACAGGGGCATGCACCGAGGCAAAGCCGCGGGCGATACGGGCTTGGGCCAACCCGCTTTCAGCCTGGCTCACGGCCTTATCCGCCATCTCATACTGCAATCCGGCGACCTGCATTTTTGTCTTGATCTCATCAATTTCCTGGCCGGTAATGGCCTTTTCGTCAAACAATTTCTTATAGCGTTTATAGGTAACTTCAGCTAACTGACGGTGTTTGTCCGCCGTGGTCAGGCTTTGCTTAGCCTGGCTCAAAGCCGCCTCGGCCGCAGTTATCTGCTGCCTGAACTGACGATCATCTATGGAGACCAGCAACTGGCCCACCTTGACCTTATCGCCATCCTTAAACATTACTCCGGTAACCTTACCCATAATCCTGGCAGCGACAGTTACCGAGGCCCTGGATTTAACCGTACCGACGGTTTCATAAAAAACCGGCACCCGCGCAAGACTAACCCTGGCGGTCTGTACTCCGTTAATTACCGGCCTTGCGGTTTGCGCCGTATTTTTTGAGCCCGCCTGCTCTTTACAGCCGGTCAGCGCCAGGACAAGCATCATTATAGCGGCTACTCTTTGTATGTTCATTTTTTCTCTCCTGCGGATTCGCTGTGGGCATGAAGATCTTTAAGGATCATACCGCTTTCATAACTTAAATTCAGAATGGCAAGCTGCCGTTCATTCTGCCGGGCCACTAGGTTGGCTCGGGACTGATCAAGACTAATCTGCGAGTCAAGCAGATCAACCATGGGGGATAAGGAGTTTTCATAACGCAGATTAACCAGTCGTTGTCCCTCAAGGGCGGATTTAAGCGCCTCCTCTGCCAGGCCGACATTTTTTCCGGCTTCATTAACCGTCTCATAGGCCCGGAAGACCTGGAATGAAACCGCCTTTTTGAGCCCGGCAAGATATTTTGCCGCGGCCTGAACCTGGTGCAGAGCCTTGGTCTTCTCATACGACCGGCGGCTGCCGTCAAACAGATCCCATTTCAAGCCCGCACCCAGCATCCAGCTATGCCCTTCAGAACCAAAAGGCTTGTTGTGATCGTTCATCTGGTAGGAGCTGCTGACCCCAAGAACCGGCAGCATACTGGCCTTGGCCAGGCGGAGATTTTTGCGGGCGTTTTTATAACGCAGCTCCATGGCCTTGACATCCTGGCGGTGGGCCGCACTTGCCTGACAGCTGGCAATGGAACGTAATTGAACCGGAAAGTCCTCCCTAACCACGGCAACCGGCTTGGTGAGGCCGAGAAGAAGACCAAGGGCCCGGCAGGCAACCCGGTAATTCTTGTTAGCGGTAATCTCAATCTGTTCCATATTCTTCACCGCCGTGGTAGCCCGCAGGATATCCGAATATAGTCCGAGCTTGTTTTTATAACGAATCCGGGCCAGCCGCAGATGTTCCTCGGCATCCTTGACCCCCTGTTGGGCAACCTTGATATAGGCCTTAGCGGTTTTGGCCTGCAAATAGCTGGTGACAACCCGCATGGCAATTGTCTCTTTGCGGCGCTGAAGATCTCTGCCGGCCGCCTGACTGGCGATTTTACTCATATCCAGACCAAGATAAGCCTTGGGCGCGAAAATGGGCATACTCAAGCCGATTGAGGTCTGAAAATCATTTATCGGATCCGGCGAATTCAGTGAGGGCAGCGCGAAATCCTGCCCGGTGAAACGCTGTTGATTAAGCTTGGCCATAAAGCCGTAGGTGGGATTGTTAGTCCTCATATAACGCTCTTTGACCTTGATATGGGGCAGAAGATTACTGCGCGCGACGCCAATGGCGGCCTGACTGGCAGCAACCTCCTGCCGGCCGGCCAGCAGTTGATCATTGCCATTTAAGGCCATATCCACGGCCTGAGGCAGGGTTAGAACCACGGCCGGCGGAGCGGCCTGACAGGAAAAGGCAAGTAGAAGAATAAAGAGAACCGCCTGAGCGCCCGCGATTATCCATGGCCGGCATTTATTATTATTAATCATCTGTACAGCTCCTTCTCTTTTACTGATTGGCAATAACCGCGATGGACTTTTCAGCCGCGGTAAGCCTCCTTCAGGATAATAGTATATACGAAAGGCAACTCCGGGAGAACCTGAATATTTACCCTTAAATTAACGATCAATCACATCACCAACGTGTAAGAGGTTCTGGAACGTTTATCTCAAATGTATAAAAGCACCAGGACAAAATGTCAATTCAAATGAAAACCCCGGAGTCAGCCCAAACTCTGCTCAGGCCTGGAGGCCGGTGACTATACTATTGTCTAAAGTCCATGGCCTCCAGGTCACTTCAAGTAAGCAACATTTAATTATTTCATTAAATGGTTAATAAGTCAACAAGAATCAACCTGACTCAAAAAAAAGGTAAGCGATCAATTAACCACACCCAAGTTCATATAACCCCCTAACTGTAAGCGTTTCAGGGGCGCCGCCCGGCAATAATACTCCAAGAGATACGCCATTGCTCCCCACCGTTAATGAGATTTGAATTTTCAGTCATATCAGGTTAAAAAAGGAGTGAACATCAAACACCGAGTGCGGCGGTATTTCTTAAATTCACCTCTAACAGATAATCACCGGAGTGAAACTAATCATCATGAGCGAACAAATCCCCGACGACATCACAAAAGACCTCGACAAGGCGCGCCTTCTGCACCAACGTGCCGCAGCCGATTACGCGAAATGCCTGGAGTTTAACAAAATAATGTCAAGCGTCCTGGCAAGATTAGAGGATGCCGGCTGCTTCAGAACCGCCGACAAAGTTATGACTATCCTTCTCAATTGCAATCCCAAAGAGGGGACACACTGTGACAATTCCACCTTTGTGAGCGAAAAAATGAAAAAAATATAAATACGCCATAAACATCCACCAAAAATAGATAT
>DRPV01000185.1 GCA_011330685.1 Desulfobacterales bacterium | reverse complement strand
TCCAGATTGCCGGTGGGTTCATCGGCCAGCAGGATGGGCGGGTAATTAGCGGCGGCTCTGGCCAGGGCCGCCCGCTGCTGTTCGCCCCTTGACAGCTTTCCGGCCCTGATATGCTTTTTATCCGTCAGGTTCAGGAGGTCGAGAAGGTAGTTTATCCGATCCTTGATTGTGCGGTTCGAGGTATAGGTGACCTCCATGGGCATGGCGATGTTCTGGTAAACCGTGAGGTTGGGCAGGAGCTTGAAGTCCTGGTAGGCCATGCCGATTTTCTGGCGCAGCAGCTGCATCTCCGCGGGGTTGATGCTGGTCAGCTCCCGGCCCTGCACATCTATAAGGCCCTTGGTGGGGTGCTCCATGGCGCATATAAGTTTCAGCAGAGTGGATTTTCCAGCCCCGCTGATACCGGTTAGAAATATCATCTCTCCGGCTCTTATACTGAATGAAACATCCCGCAGGGCTACCACGTCCGGCGGGTAAATTTTATTTACCTTGATGAACTCTATAATCACTGGTTGGCTTGTTTCTGTGTTCATGAGCTGCGCGCGGTATTCTCTCTGTTTTTATATCGTAACTGTTCAGCTACGCCCCATCTCGGAGTCTTCGCTTTCCTGGTAACCGTTATGGCTGCCAGTTTAGGGGAATTTATTACCCCGGCTGAATAGTTATCCGAATAATAATGTAATTTTGGAAAAAATGTAGTTATTTATCAAGGTTATTCTTGTGATGAGATGAAAAAAGGTACTTTTTTATAGATATTGTCATGGAAAGGTCGTAAAATCTGAGCTTAAAGATAACGAGAGATAAAGTTGAAGTAACCGTTCACCTGCACCCCAGGTTCGTCCGGAGTCTTCGCTTACCTGAACGGTTACAGTTTACGAGTTGAGGGTAATTCGTTGCCTCTGCTGAACGGTTACAAGTTGAATATGGAAAAAATTAAAAACTAATGAGTGGCTCTCCAGCAGAAAATATTGACGGATTTGCCGGTATAATAGGGTCCTGCGCCCGTATGCGGCAGCTCTTCGGCCTTATTGGCAAGGTGGCGGATACCGATACCACCATCCTGATTCAAGGTGAATCCGGCACTGGCAAGGAATTGGTAGCTCGTGCTATTCATCAACAGGGGCCGCGGCGGGAAAATCCTTTTGTGCCTGTTAATTGCGGGGCTATTCCAGCTGAACTTTTAGAGAGTGAGCTTTTTGGCCATGAGAAGGGGGCTTTTACCCATGCCATTCGTACCCGGATTGGCCGTTTTGAACTTGCCCACGGTGGAACGGTATTTTTGGATGAGATCTCAGAGATGAGTCCCATGCTGCAGGTCAAGCTTTTACGGGTGCTGCAGGAAAGGGAGTTTGAACGGGTAGGGGGTACTCAGACCATTAAGTCGGATTTCAGGGTAGTTGCCGCTACCAACCGCTGCCTGGAGGATGAGATGCGGCAGGGACGTTTCCGGGAGGATCTTTTCTACCGCTTGAATGTCATCCCGGTTGCCGTTCCCCCTCTGCGGGAGCGGCAGGCCGATATTCCCCTGTTGACTGAACACTTTATCAGAATTTTTACGGCTGACAAAGGTCGTAAAATATCGGGTATATCACAGGAGGCCATGGGGCATCTAATTCGTTATCGCTGGCCTGGTAATGTGCGGGAATTGGAGAATATCATTGAACGGATGGTTATTCTGGCCCTGGCCGCAGAGATAACCGCGGCTGATCTGCCTGAGAAAATTTTAAATTCAATGCCGACCGCGGGGGCTGTGACTGAAATTTCCGCCCAGGGCTTCTATCTCCAGCGGGCGGTGGCGGATTACGAAAAGGAGATTATTATCAAGGCCCTGAATCAGGTGAACTGGGTTAATAATCAGGCGGCAAAGCTTCTGAATGTCAATCGGACAACCCTTATAGAAAAGATGAAGCGCTATAAGCTGGTAAAGCCGACAGTTAGCATGTAACTGTTCAGCTGCACCCCATCTTCGTCCGTTTCGCCCTCCTCACGTACAAAAGGTACGCTTCGGAGGTCGAAACGAACGAACCTGGGGCACATCCGGAGTCTTCGCTTTCCTGAGCAGTTACGGGTGCGAGTTTAAGGGGTTTTATTGCCTATACTGAATAGTTACGATGAAATAAGCTGATGAAAGACAGCAAAGCGCGACATAAGAGATATTTGGGCAGACAAAAAAGCAGTCCATCCTCCGGTCTTTCCTTTATTCTCACAGCTCTCTGTTTCTGTCTGATCTGTCTGACCGCTCTTCCCATGATTTCGGCGGCTGCATCCAAGGCCGGGGGTGGGGGGGGCGTTTCCGCGCCGCACCGTAAACGTAACCAGGCTGAGATTCGTCAGGTTATTAAAGACCTGCTGCGGAAGGCGGATCATGATCTATCTATGAATGATCCGGCCTCCGCTGCCACCTATCTCTATCAAATCTATCTTAATTTTCCAGACAATCACGCGGCGGAGTCCGCCCTCTGGCGTTCGGCTGAGCTTAGAAAAAAGCTGGCCAGTCATAAAGCCGGTGCCGATCTGGAGCGGGTAAGGGATATGTTCCGTGATTTCATAAACTCATATCCCGCTTCAAAAAGAATTCCGGCGGCTTATCTTGAGCTTGGGGTCAGCTATTTTCATATGGGCTTTTACCGTGAGGCCTTGAGCTATTTTAAATTGTTTGAGGAGAACTACCCATCTTCACCCCTTTTATTCAAGGCCATTATGTGGCACCGCGAAGCATTGATGAAGACTGGACGGCAGGCCGAGGCCGCCGGCTTCTTTTCCCGCTTGACCCATAGTGCTGATCAGCGTCTCAAGCTCATCGGCCAGGTGGGGATGGGAGAGCTGCGTTATAAGCAGGGGCGTTATCAGGAGGCCAGAAACTATTTTCAGATGCTGATGATAAAGCATCCTGATTATTACCAGCGAGACCCCGCCCTGTTACGTTCGGCCGGGCTTACTAATCTTAAACTGGGTAATAGCAAGCTGGGGCGTCGGCAGCTCTATCATTATCTGAGCCTGGATTATGAGATTGATGATCGTCCCGCCCTGTTAGCCGCTCTGGCTGAATCTTACCATAAGCTTGGCGACTATAAAGCCGCCGCCAGTCTGTACCGGGAGATTCTTCACGAGGGCAATGGTCAGGGGCATTCTGCCCTGTTAGCCGCTTTGCGTCTGGCCCAATATCGGGATGACGGTCACTTTAAAATGGCAAAAAATGAAGCGGTGTATCTTGCTGACCCGGACGGGGATTCGCCCTATATCGCGGTACTGGATAAGTATCCCGATGAAGCCATGGCCCAGGATGCCCGTTACGCTCTCTTCAGACGCTATAAGTTCAGGCATGAGTTAGACAGGGCCTACGATGTGGGCCGCAGTTTCTTACGGGCTCAACGCGGTATTAAGGGCCGTCGCCGGCAAATCGGTAATATTCTTCTTTATCTGACGGCTGAATTTTTAAAGAAAAAGGACTATCAAAAGGTCTATGACCTCTATTTTGTTGATTTTCGTCATATAAAAGATTTTCCGGACGGCAGACTGTTATATATGGTGGGGCAGGCCATGGAGGCCCTGAACTTGGATCACCAGGCGGCAGTGGTCTATTATCGGGCCTTAAAATGGCAGCTGCCGGAGAAGGACAAGATTGATCTCTATTATCGGCGGGCGGCAGTCTATCTGCGCCTGAAGGACTATGCCTCGGCTGATCGTCTGCTGACCTATATCCGCAAGCTGTACAAGGGTAAACGCGCGGTGGGTGAAATTTATTATTATAGCGCTGAACTGGCCGAGGTCAGGCATCACAAGGTGCAGGCGCTTGATTTTTACGAGCGGGCAGTCGATAACCCCACCTTTGCTGATAAAATGGCTCTCTACGCTGGTAACGCCATTCGTCTCGCCCTGGAACTTGGTAAAAACGAACGGGCGGCCTCGATCTGGCGTAAGGCGGCGGCCTCCAAAGATGTAGCGCCGCTCAAGGGGCAGGCCCTTAGTCTGAAGATTGCTGACGCCCTGCGCCAGGTGGGTAATTTCAAGGCGGCAGCCGAGTTGTACAAGGCTGTTTTGTCCCCCCCTTATCCACAGAAGGTGGAAAACGCGCAACTCTGCGCCCTTTATCTCGGTGATGTTCTTCTGAAGCTGGGGCGGGGTGCCGAGGCGGTTGATTATTATAAAAAGGCCCAGGCCGGAGAGAATAAGATGGTTAAAGAGCTGGCCGCTGAACGTCTGTTGCAGAAGTCGCTGAACGCCAGGCTTAAAAACATACAATTCGGTAAATAACCGACTGATATGATAGATTATGTCGTCTATAAATAAAAAAGACAAAGAAGATAAAAAAATATTAATCGTGGAAGATGAGCGGGAAACGCGAATTTCCATGTTTGAGTTTTTAAACGATAAGGGCTACCAGGTCATGGTGGCGGAGAACGGCCATATGGCTCTGGATATGCTGGATAATACTCCCGTTGATCTGGTAATCTCCGATATCCGGATGCCGGAGATGAGCGGCCTGGAATTATTACGGCGTCTGCGGATTAAAGATCCGGCTTTGCCGGTCATAATCGTTACCGGTTTTGCCGGCGTTGATACGGCGGTGGAGGCCATGAAGAGGGGGGCCTATGATTATGTCCTGAAGCCGTTTCCGGAAGAGGTGATCGGCGAGACTGTCCGCCAGGCGCTGATGGTTGGGCAGGCCGCATTGCCCTCTCTGGCTCATGGGGTGGAGAAGGGCGGCCCGGCGCTTGAAGAAAAACCGGTTATCGGCAATGATCCCCGCTGGCTGCAGGTCATGAGCAAGGCCCGGGCCGTGGCTTCCAGTACTGCCACCGTTCTGATATTGGGTGAATCCGGTACCGGTAAGGAGGTGGTGGCCCGGGCCATTCATCAGGAGAGTGAACGGCGGCAGGGGCCTTTTGTGGCCTTAAACTGTGCCGCTCTGCCGGATGGTCTTCTCGAAAGCGAGCTTTTTGGTCACGAGAAGGGGGCTTTTACCGGGGCTGCCGCCATGAAGAAGGGTAAATTTGAGCTGGCCCACGGCGGTACTCTGCTCTTAGACGAGATTGGTGAGATTCCTCTCCATTTGCAGGCCAAATTGCTGCGGGTTCTGCAGGAGAATGTGGTTGATCGTCTCGGCGGCAAGACCCCGGTCAAATTTGATGCCCATATCGTCGCCACCACCAACTGCAATTTGATGGAGGCGGTGGAGAGAGGTGAGTTTCGCCGGGATCTCTTTTATCGCTTGAATGTTATCCCCCTTAATTTGCCGCCTCTACGGGAGAGAAAAGGTGATATCGGCGCTCTGGCGGCGTATTTTGCCGCGCGTTACGCCAGCCGCTATGACAAACCCCTGAAAGAGCTGTCCCCCGCCGCTTTACAGCGTTTTTTGAGTTATGAATGGCCTGGTAATGTTCGTGAGATGGAGAACATGCTGGAGCGGGCGGTGCTGTTAAGCCATGGCTCCTTCCTGGAGCCCTGGGATCTGTGGGATGAGGCCCCGCCCGCGGGGAAGGCGGTTGAAGAGTCCAGCACTCTGCAACCCGCCGCTGAAGGGGGAACCCGTTCTGAGGCCTTACCAGCCGTTGCCGGTGGCCAGGTTATTCCTTTGAAGGAGGTGGAGCGTCAAATGATTCTACAGGCCCTCCATAAAACTGACAACAACCGCACTCACGCCGCTAAAATGTTAGGGATAAGCGTTCGCACCCTGCGTAATAAACTGCACGAATATCGCAGCTCAGGGCTGATGTTCTGAATTGCTCATATCTTGATTAACTCTCTTAAATAATTATATTTATTCTTTCTCGTTGTTTTTCCCTTATGGGCTGCTGTCTGTCTTACTCGTCCATTGGGATTTTATCGCGTGGTACTCATGGCACTCGTTTTGCATGTAAATTCTTGCGGTAAGCTTTGACTTTGCCTGAACAGTTATTTTGGTGGACGGTACTTTTAGACATCAAGCTGAATAGTTATGAACTTTTATTATGAGGGGAGGGGGATATGTCCTTTGTTGACAAGATGTTTGGCCGGGGATTTTATGTCGCCGAGCAGGCCTTAAATACCCGGATGGCCAAGCAGGGGCTGATTCAATCCAATATTGCCAATCTGGAGACCCCCGGTTATAACCGGCAGGATTTTCCCTTTGCCAAGGTCATGGAGACCGCCCTGGATCAGCAGGGGCAGCTGGCCCGGACAAATAAGGCCCATATTGCCCTTGATCCGCTGGATATCAGTCAGGATATAACGTTGAGTAATGACAAAAGGCCGGTGGATCTCGATGAGGAGATGCTCAATCTTTCGCAAAATCAGTTAATGTACCGGGTAACAACGAAGATTTTATCCAAAAAATTTGAAAGTCTGAAATACGCCATTGACGAGGGAGGTAAATAGATTATGGATTTTATGACTGCAATGGATATCAGCGGTTCGGCCCTGAAGGCGGAACGTAGCCGGATTAATATCGCTTCAATGAATCTGGCTAATGCCAATACAACGAGAACCATTGACGGCGGCCCATATCGGGCCAAATCAGTGATTTTTAAGGCTCAGCCCCTGCGGGGCGGCTTTCAAGATACCATGGATGGTATTGAGAGTAAGCTCCGTAAGGTAGAGGTGGTGAAGGTGGTTAATGACAAGACTCCCTTCAAGGAGATTTACGACCCCTCACATCCCGATGCCGATGCCAACGGTATGGTCAAGATGCCCAATGTCAATACGGCGGAGCAGATGGTCGATATGATGAGTGCCCGGCGGGACTATGACGCCAATGTCACAGCTTTAGAGGCCATTAAGGCTATGGCTTTAAGGGCTCTGGATATCGCCCGTTAGTATGTAACTTGGGTGTGGTTAATTGATCGCTTACGAAAAAAGTCTCATTGAGGCTGTCAAACATAATTCTGGAAGGATGGAAAAATTATGAATAAATTATTATTAACTCCCGTATCCCCCCCCGGTCAGTCAGCGGCGCCCTTATCCGGGCCTGCTAAAACTTCAGGCAGTGGTTTTGGACGTATTCTTGAGGATTCGGTGGGGGCGGTGAATAAACAGATAGAGGAGGCATCCTCACTCTCAGAGGGGCTCATGGCCGGTAAACAGTCAAATATCCATGAGACTATGATTGCCATGGAAAAGGCTGGATTATCCTTCCACATGCTCACCAGGGTGCAGGGCAAGGTTATTGACGCCTATAAAGAAATAATGAGGATGCAGCTCTAAAAGGCGGTTGGATTTCAGTCCCGGAATAAGGAGAGATAATGGCTAGTCCAAAAGAGATGTTAGAACAGATATGGTCAATTATAACCGAATTGCCGCCTATTCAAAAAATTGCCGGTGGTCTGGTGTTGGCGGCGGTGGTCATCACCCTGGCACTGATCATGGGGCGTGATAGCGGCAGCAACAGTAATTATGGAGTATTGTTTTCTTCACTTACTGAATCGGATGCCGCCGATATAGTGGCTAAATTAAAGGCGCAGAATATACCTTATAAACTGGCGGCTAATGGAACCGCCATTAAGGTGCCGGAGGATGTGGTACTTAATACCAGACTAACCCTGGCGGGAGAAGGTCTGCCTCGGGGCGGCGGGGTGGGCTTTGAGATTTTTGACCGTAGCAATCTCGGGGTGACTGATTTTGTCCAAAAGCTTAATTATCAACGGGCTCTGCAGGGTGAACTGGCCCGCACCATCAGGCAGTTTCAGCAGATAAGCTCGGCCAGAGTGCATTTAGCTCTGCCCAAAGAGTCGGTATTTGTTGAGGATCAACGGCCGCCTTCGGCTTCGGTGAGTATTAAGATGCGCGGCCGGGGAAAATTGAGCAAGGGCCAGATCAGGGCTATTGTTAATCTGGTGGCCTGCGCGGTCTCCGGTCTCACCGAGAATAATATTACCGTGGTTGATACCGCCGGACATCTGCTGTTTAGGAGAGAGGGGGATGAACCGGGGATGCTGTCTTCAGATCAGCTTGAGTATAAGTTGAAGCTGGAAAGCAATATGCGCCGGAAACTGGAAACCATGTTTGAAGAGGTGGTGGGGGTCGGTAAGGTCATTGCCCGGGTCTCGGCCGATGTTGATTTTAATCAGGTAAATACCACTGAGGAGTTATATGATCCCGACGGCCAGGTAGTACGTAGCGAGCAGCTCTCGAATGAATCTGACAAACAGAACGCTGGTTCCGCCAAGGGTATTCCAGGAGTTAAGGGCGATCTTGCCACTTTTAGCGGCGCGGCAGGGGGAGGTGCCAACTCCTCCGGCAGCAACCGTAATTCCGTCACCAGGAATTATGAGATCAGTAAGACGGTGAAAAAGACAAAAGACTCGGTGGGGACAGTTAAAAAGATAACTGTGGCTTTGATGGTTGATGGAAGTTATAAAATGGTTAAGGGGCCGAAGGGCCGGATGATTTCGAAATATGTGCCGCGCTCCAAGGCGGAACTGGCCAGTTTTACCCGTATGGCTGAAAAGGCTGTGGGATTGGATCCCGATCGTGGTGATACCATTGAGGTAGTTAGTATGCCGTTTTTTGCCCCAAATGTTCAGGCGGAAAATACCGGGGGCGGCAGTAAATGGCAGCAGTTGGTTCTTCGTCTCGCCCAGCCGATTATGTATCTTATTCTTGCTGTTTGTTTTATTTTGTTTGCCGCTCGTCCATTTTTCAGGCTATTATCAAATAAGCAGCTTGAAGAGGAGAAACAGGCTATGCTGGCTGCATCCCGGCTCTCCACGGCCGGCGGCCGGGAGGGCGGTGAAAAGGAAGAGGATCTGACCCTGCCCAGCAAGGGAATGAGTGATAAGGAAAAGATATATAAACTGGCACAAAGTGATCCGGATCGGGCGGCTGATCTGGTGAGAAGATGGTTGAGAGAAGGGGCGTAAGGTATGGCTAAAAAGGAACAATCGCAGTCTGAACTGTCAGGCCCGGAAAAGGCGGCTATATTTATGCTGACCCTGGGGGAAGATTTTGTCGCCAAGGTCTTTCAGCGGTTAGAGGATGACGAGATTAAGTCCGTCGGCCGCCAGATGGCCAAGATGGATCATGTCGATAAGGATGATATTGCCAGTCTCTTAAAGGAGTTCCGTTCCGATGCCGGGGGGGCCGATGACCTTTTCCTCTCCGGTGATGATATGCTTGAATCGGCCTTGAAAAAGGCCTTGCACAGTGATAAGGCCAATGAAATTTTAGAGGAAATTCATTCTGACTGGCGTCTGACCCTTTTTCAGAAGGCCCGTAAACTGGAGCCCCAGATCCTGGTTAATTTTCTCCGTAATGAGCATCCACAGACCATCGCCTTAATGCTGGCGGTTCTTGAGCAGAGCCAGGCCGCGGCAATTCTTGGTGAATTAAAAGAAGATCAGCGCATAGAGGTCATTATGCGAATGAGTGAACTTGATAAGGTAAGCCCTGAAATCCTGGTGGAGATTGACCGGGTATTGCAGGAGGAATTGTTGTCGGTGGAGGGCATGGAGGGCCAGCGGCTCGGCGGGGTTGAGGCGGTGGCAGAGATTTTGAATAATGCTGACCGCGGCTTGGAGGCCTCTATCCTCGAGGGAGTTGAGGAGCAGAAGGAGGAGCTGGCTGAGGAAATCCGCAAATTGATGTTTGTCTTTGAAGATCTTATCGGGGTGGATGACCGCGGGATTATGGCAATCCTCAAGGAGGTCAGCACCGATGACTTGAAACTGGCTTTAAAGACCGCCTCAGAAGATTTAAAGGAGAAGGTCTTTAAAAATATGTCACAGCGGGCCGTGGAGATGCTGAAGGAAGACATGGAAATCATGGGGCCGACCCGTCTGAAGGATGTTGAAGCGGCTCAGCAGGCCATCTTGAAAATTGCCAAACGTCTTGAGCAGGAGGGTAAGGTTCAGTTGTCAGCCAGTGGCGGAGGGGATGATGAATTTGTCTAAGGTGATTAAAACGAGCCCGCCGGGGACGGTGGCTCCGGATATATTAACGAGTCGGCCGGGACTGGCCGAGCTTGAGCAGGAAAAATTCCAGAGTTTTGATTCTCTATGGCGTGATGACCGGCAGGAGATTGTTGATGCTATGACCATTCTGCGCCGTGAACGGGAGGAGACAAAAAAACACTGTGCCGCTATGGTCGCCGAGGCAGAGAGCCGGGTCGCCGAGATTGAGCAGGAGGCCCGTGATAGAGGTTTTGCCGCCGGTCGTGAGGAGGCAAAAGAGGCCGGCAAGGTGGAGTTACACCGTAAATCGGGCCGGATTGATGAGCTGCTGAATTTGATTTCAAAGGAACGCGGTGAGCTGTACGCCGAATATCAGAAGGGGGTTGAACTCATTGTCCAGGCGCTCCTGGAGAGGATTTTGTTTCACGAGGTCTCGGTTAATCCGCGGGTGATTGTGGCCTGCCTCAAGGCGGCTTTGGGGTATGTGGTCGAAAATTCCAATGTTACCGTCCATCTGCATCCCAATGACCTGGAACGGTTGAAGGAGTCCGGCCTTGATGACCCGGAATTACTGGTGCGGGTCAAAAACCTGGAGATGGTGGACGATCCGCTGATCAGCGAAGGCGGTTGCCTGCTGGAGACTGATTTTGGTGAGGTGGATGCCACCTTGGAGCTTCGCAGGGAGAAACTGAACAAGGCCATTGGGGTTATGTTCCAGTATGCCGTTGACCATGAGCAGGATGAGCCGCCGTCAGC